>JAQGPD010000526.1 GCA_028293305.1 Verrucomicrobiales bacterium
GCAATGGTTCACCTATCTCGCCCTCGATGCCCTCGTCGGAAACCAGGAAGGCGGCCTGCCAACGGGCCGTGCGGACGACTTCGCCCTCTACCGCGGGATGCTGGATCCCAGGTTCACGCTCGTCCCGCACGACTTCGACACCTGTTTCAATCTCAACAATGACGACAGCCTGACAACTCCGTCCGGACGGTCCATTTTCAGTTTCCACACCGGCAGCACCAGCCTTCTGGGCCTGCAAAGACTCTTCACCCATCCCGATCTTGTCCAGGTTTACTATCAAAGAATGCTCTATTTGGTGAATAACGTTTTCACCCGCGCGAAGCTGGATCCACTCGTGGACGAACTCATCGGCGGCTGGGCCAGCGCCGCCAGCGTGACCAGCGTGAAAACCTACATCGACGAGCGCCGGGCCAGTGTGCTCAGCCAGATTCCAGTCACGTATTCCCTAACGACCAACCTGACTCCCGGCACCTCCGGCTTCCTTGAAAGCGCCACCGGAGCCGCCGTGATTTCCGGAACCTTCAACGTCGCCGAAGCCCGTTCCCTCAAAATCAACGGTCAGGAAATCCCCCTGAATTTCCGCACCCTCAACTCCACCACCGCCGGCACCTGGTCCCTCACCGCCGCCGCGGGCTCCGGTTTCCTATCAAAAGGCCTCAACCGCCTCTCCGCCGAATTTTTCAGCGGCCCGGCCGGCACCGGCACGGTGGTGAAATCCCTGCAAACCGACATCTACGTCCCGGAGTCGGGGGCCTTTACCGGAGTCCTGGGAACCCTGTCCTCGGTCACCGTCCCCGACCTCCTGACCCTTCAAGTCCCCGCCACTTACATCCCCGGCGTCCCGGTCCTCGTGCGCGTGGACGCGCGGAATGCCGACAGCTCGCTGGAGCGGGCCTTTTGGAACCGCACCGCCACCCTGACAGGTCCGGCGGGCCTCATTTTGAATCCCTCCACGGTGCCTCTCTACAATGGCAGCGGCAGCGCCATGGTCACTATCGGCAGCACCGTGGGCGGACTGACCCGCACTTTTGTGCAGGCGGGCGGCACCTCCGGAGCCCCGCAGGTCAACGCCGCGACCTGGCGCTTTTTGGACTCGGGCACCACCGAGCCACCTGCGGATTGGACGTCGAACCCAACCTTCGACGACTCCCTCTGGCGCTCCGGCATCCTCCAGGCCGGGGCCGGCGATGGCGATGAACGCACCGTGGTCAACAACGTCAACACCACCGCAAACACCCGCCGCGCCTTTTACTTCCGCCATGTTTTCAATGTGGAAAACCCCGGCACCATCACCACTTTACGCCTCCGCGCGGTGATCGATGACGGTGCGGTGTTTTACCTCAACGGCACCCAGGTCCAGCGCGACAATGTCCCCGCGGACCCGCTCACCCTGACCACGATTGCCAGCAGCAACCGCGCGGGCTCGGACGAATCCCTCGTCCGCACTTTCGATATCTCGGCGTTCGCCCACCTGATCCAACCCGGCCCCAATCTGCTGGCGGTGGAGGTCCACAACTTCGGCACCGGCAACAATGACCTGAGTTTTGACTGCGGCCTTGAAGCCGTGGCTCCGGTCTCGGATCCCGGAAATTTCACCCTCACCGCCAACATTTCCGGACGCACCGTCTCGGCCGCCCTGACAAGTTCCGGCGCGGCCCAGCCAACCTCCGTTTCCGGTCCCCTGCCCGCGGGCGAAACGGTCTGGAGCGGCCTCGTCAGGATCACCAGCGACGTCACCGTCCCCGCCGGCGCCACGCTGCGTCTGGCTCCCGGCACCGTGGTTCTGCTGGACGGAAATGCCACCCCCGGCGACAACACCGGCGCGGACCTCATCATCAATGGCCGACTTCTCAGCGAGGGCACCGCGGCCCAACCGGTCGCCCTGACCTGTTCCGACAACGCCAACCGCTGGGGCGAGTTGTTATTCAATAACACCTCCGCCCCCAGCCTGCTCCAGCACACCCAGATCACCCGCGGCGGCCGCAGCCCCGGCCGCGGCCACACCGGCAAAGGCCCGCTCATCCGCCTCGTCGGCAGCCAGCTGACGCTTGAGGATTGCTCGCTCGGCGACAGCCCGGCCAAGGCGTTTTACACCTCCGGCTCCGGCAGCCTGACCATCCGCCGCAGCCTCGTGGCCCGCACCATCACCGGTCCGGAGCTGGAGGACGGCTGCTCCCTGCTCTTGGAGGATAGCAATATCCAGGAAATCCTCCCGACCATGCGCGAGAGCGATTCCCCCGCCCCGGATGACGAGGATTGCCTCTATGTGCACAATCCCTCGGGTCAGCCTATCATTGTCCGCCGCAGCGTCCTGGCAAAATGCGGGGACGATGTCTTCGACGGACTCGGCGGCCCGCTCACCGTGGAGGACAGCATCCTGCGCGAGGGCTGGGACAAAGGCATGTCGCTCCTGAACAACGACCTCACCATTTCCCGCACGCTCATCGTGGACTGCGACAAGGCCATCGTCCCCAAATCCAACACCGCCACCACGCGCACGGTCCTGGCGGATCATGTGACCATCATCAGTGAGGACCATAACACCACCCTGGCTCCCTGGGGATACAATGTAGCCCCCTCCAATCCGGATCCCGACACCGCCAGCACCGGATTCTATACACAGAATAAAAGCGGTCAAAGCGCCGCCGGAGCCACCCTCTCCATCCAGGCTTCAAACTGCCTCATCTACGCCAAGGAACCTGTGAAAGTGGATCCGCTCTATCCAACCACCAACACCGTCCTAACCTACTGCGACACCGTGGACGAGGATGATGCCGCCGCCGCTCCCTGGCCGGGCACGGGGAACCTCGCCGTGGCTCCGCTGCTGGAAAATCAAGCCGCCCGCCGCCTTTCCCCGCTCTTCGCCTCCCCGCTCCGCGACGCCGGCGACCCCGCCGCGCCGACCGATCCCGATGGCAGCCGCACGGACATCGGCGCCCTCGCCGCGCTGGGTGAGAACACCATCCTGGGCGAAGTCCGCTGGACCCGCGCCAACTCCCCTTACCGCCTCACCGGAAACGTCACCGTGCCCGCAGGTCTGACCCTCCGCATCGATCCCGGTGTCCACGTGCAGGCCGCGCAAAACGTCCGCCTCACCGTGCTCGGCCGCCTCATCGCCCAGGGCACTTCCCAACAACATATTCTGTTCACCGCCATCCCCGGCACCACCGCCGCCGGAGACGCCGATCCTATCAAAAACGGCGTTCAGACCGGCACGCCGAAATGGGGCGGCCTGCGGATCACCGACAGCATGGCGCAGGAAAACCTGGTCGCCTGGTGCGACTTCATCGACGCCCAGGGCACCAGCCCCGCCGGTTCGGAAAACTACGGCAGCATCGGCTTCATCCGCTCCTGGGGACTGATCGAACACTGCACCTTCGCCGGCACGCATCTCAGGATGTGTTATGGCCGGAACGCCAAGCTGACCGTCCACAGCAACGTCTTCCCTGACATGTTCATACTCGATCCGGTCCTGGGCCGCATCGAGAATCCGACGGATTTCCTTTCCACCGCGGACAACAATCAGGAGCCGCTGAAAGTGGAATATCCCACCACGGATCCCGAGGTTGCCAATGCACAGTTCGTCAACGGCCAGCCCGCCGGCGGTTGGTTCCGGGTTTATTATAACCAATTCAATGGAAACCGCGGACACAACGATGTCTTTGATGCCGACAGTGGGCGCTGGGGCCAGGCGGGCCA
>JAQGPD010000542.1 GCA_028293305.1 Verrucomicrobiales bacterium
CCGCGGTATTTTCTGAGCTCGGCGGATTTTCTGCCGCGTAATTTCGACAGCCGGTTCGAGATTGCCTGTCCCATCTATGATCCTGTCCTCCAGCGGCAATTGCAGGACTGCCTGGACATTCAATGGAGCGACAACACCAAGGCGCGGGTTTTGGATAGGAAACTGTCAAACCATCTTGTTAAGAAAGGCAGCTCCCGGGTGCGCGCGCAGGAGGCGGTGCGGGAAATGCTGGCTGAAAAACAGGCGGTCAAGACCAAGCCCGCCGCGGAGTGAGCTAATGTGAGGATGGGAGGATGGCCTGGACTTCCGCCCGGATGCGCCTTGCCGAAATGATTGTCTTGCGCCGAATCCGACGCCAGGTTGGGGAATATGTATGAGCGATCCCAACACCGCCTGCTGAAGCCGTTGGAGTTTTTGCGGCGGGTGCTGAAACATGGTTTGGTGGCGCTGGCCATGGTGGCCGTGGCCCTCGGGATCGGCGTGGCGGGTTACCATTGGATAGGGAAATTCAGTTGGGTGGACTCGCTGTTGAATGCCTCCATGATTTTGGGCGGCATGGGGCCGGTGAATCCTTTGGACAATGACGGGGCCAAGATTTTCGCATCGGTTTATGCGTTGTTTTCCGGCCTCGCGTTCATTGGTGTGGCGACGGTTTTGATCGCTCCGTTCATTCACCGGCTGATGCATCGGTTCCATCTGGACGAGGACGATGGCCCGGAAGACAGCCGTGAGGACGGGGATGGCCGTGCCAGCCGGCGGAGAAGGCGCTAACGGATTAACAGAAAGCCGCTCCAGAGGGCGCGGGCTCCCAGGGCGAGCAAGCCGCAGCCGAAAAGCAGGTGGAGCGGCCGGGCGGTTTTATGCCAGCCGCGGCGGACGGCGGGGTGCTGCAGGGCGATGACAAACAGGCTCCAGAACACGGCGGCCTGGCCCAGAATGATCAGGGCGGCGGCGGATTTCCGATGCCACGAGGGCGCGGCTCCCAGCCAGCCGAGGACGACCGTGGCCAGAAAAAGGACGGCCTTGGCGTTTGTCAGGTTGGTCAGGAAGCCCTGGAGAAAAGCGGCGCGGTCGGCCAGGGGGACCCTGACATCGAGGTCCCCGGGATCGGGCGGGGGCGGGGGATGGCGGACGAGTTGGAAGCCCATGCGGATGAGCCAGAGACCGCCGACGATGAGCAGGGCGGGGAAGAGGAATTTGGAATCGCGGACCGCCAGGGCGAGACCTGTCAGGACGAGGGTCAGGTGGACGCAAAGGCCGGCCGTGATGCCCGCGACGGTCCAGAGTCCGGCCCGGCGCGAATGTGTCAGGGCATTGCGGATGAGCAGCAGCATGTCCGGCCCGGGCGAGAACTGCGCCACGAGCATGAAGCCGCTGAATGCCAGGTATTCCATGCGCGGACTTCCTCCGGGGCGGGGTCGGGCGCAAGTGCGGGCGTCCGCGGAATGCGTTCCGGAATATTGTCAGGCGATCAATTCCGGCACTACTTTTCCATGCACATCCGTCAGGCGGAAATCGCGTCCCGCATAACGGTAAGTGAAGGTCTCGTGGTCAAAACCGAGCAGCTTCAGAATGGTGGCATGGAGGTCGTGGACGTGGACTGGATTGTCCCGTGCGGCGAAGCCGAAATCGTCAGTGGCGCCGTGGACGTAGCCGCCCTTCGAGCCACCGCCCGCGAGCCAGACGGAGAAGCCGTAGTGGTTATGGTCGCGGCCATTCACCTTGCCGGCATTGGATCCGGGGGTGGGCAGTTCCACGACCGGGGTGCGGCCGAATTCACCGCCCCACATGACGAGCACTTCGTCCAGCATGCCGCGTTGTTTCAAATCCTTCAGCAGGGCGGCGATGGGTTGGTCGCATTCCTTGCCGAGCTGGCGGTGGCCGGATTCCAAGTCGTCGTGATGGTCCCAGGGCTGGCCTGGGCCGTGCCACACCTGGACGAACCTGACGCCGCGCTCGATGAGGCGCCGGGTGATGAGCATTTGGCGTCCGTGGACGGTGTCGCCATACATATCGCGGATGGACTGCGGCTCGCGCGAGAGGTCGAAGGCGTCCGTGGCGTCCATCTGCATGCGGTAGGCCAATTCAAAGGATTGGATCCGCGCCTCGAGTTGCGCGTCATCGTTGCGTTTGGCCAGGTGGCGATGGTTCAGCTCCTGGAGGAGATCGATCTGGCGGCGTTGTTCCTTGATGGGAAGGCCGTGGTTGCGGATGTTTTCTATCAACTTGTCCAGCTCGCGGTGCTGGGTGTCGATGTAGGTGCCCTGGAAAGTTCCTGGCAGGAAACCGGCCTGCCAGTTCTGGCTTTCCTGGATGGGGTAGCCGCCGGGGCACATGGTCACGAATCCTGGCAGGTTTTGATTCAGCGTGCCCAGGCCGTAGGTGACCCACGAGCCCATGCTGGGCCGGACGAGACGGGCCTCGCCGCAGTTCATGAGCAGCAGGGAGGGCTCGTGATTGGGGACATCCGCGTGCATGGAGCGGACCACGCAGAGGTCGTCGGCGGACTCGGCGGTTTTGGAAAAAATCTCGCTGACCTCCAATCCGGACTGGCCGTATTTTTTGAAGGTGTAGGGCGACTTCATGAGGTGCCCGGTTTTGCGTTCCGTGCGCAGATTTTCGCTGGGCATGTCCTTGCCATGCATCTGGGTGAGCATGGGTTTGGGGTCGAAGGTATCGACCTGGGACGGGCCGCCGTTGGCGAAGATGTGGATGATGTGTTTGGCTTTTCCGCCGAATTGCGGGGGTTTGGTTTCCAGGGGATTCTGCCCGGCCTGGGCGGTGCCGCCGAGCATGGTCTGGAAGGCCACGGCGCCCAGGCCCATGCCGCAACGCTGCAGGAAATCGCGGCGGGTGGCGAAAAGATGGGAGAAGTCTGGAGCGTGGTGGGGTTTCACAGTTAAGGTAATACGCCGGGAGCAGGCATCTTTCAGCAGGAAACCGAATGAAGGCCGGACAGGATTGGGGTCTTTTAAAAAGGGCGGGATGAAAACGCGTGCATTTTTCAAGTTGCCCTGGCGGGGCGGGCGGCGGATAGGCGCGGATTCCCCGGCCCCCGTTTTTTGGGTCCGGGGCCTAACACCACTCCCCACCGCCATGAAAACCACGTCCGCATTCCTCACCCTAGCGCTGGCCCTGGGCTTGTCCGCCTGTGACAAACCTTCCGCGCCATCCGCCGTCCCGGGTGGATCCGCGGCCCCGGCCGCCGCGCCCGCCGCCGCCGCGGTGGATCCCAAAGCCGCCTTCGCCACCTCTCTCAACGCCATCGGCGCGGAAGTCACCGGCCTGGAAAAAACCTTCAAGGGCAACCCCATGGAGATGATGAAAAAACTCCCGGATATCCTGACAAAACTGGATGGTGTCTCCACGGATGGCCTGCCTGCCGATTTGACTGCGGCCTTCAACCGCCTGCGTAAAAACGCGGCGGAAACCGGCGCCTTGATCCAGACCATCCCGGCGGATCTTCCGACCGATCCCTCGGCCATCGGACCTTACCTCCAGGCGCATCCGGAAGCCTTGACGGCACTCCAGGGGTTGCAGGAAAAAATGGGTCCTATCAAACTCGAGGGGGAAATCGCCCGCAAGGAATTGCAGACCGCGGCCGCCGCGAGTGGCATTGATATCAAAATGTTCATCAAGGCCGGCGAGGAACCTTCCGAAGCCGCTCCGGAACCCGCGCCTGCGCCCGATCCTGCTCAGGCGGATCCGGCTCCCGCGACCCCTGCGGATTCAGCTCCAGCTCCAGCTCCTGCGGATCCGGCTCCAGCTCCCGACGCGAAGTAGGACTGGGTGCTGTCAGCGCGATTTCGAAACCTTGCTGCCACCCCTCCGGGGTGGAGACCTGTGTGGTTGGGAATCCGGCGGTGTCGCTGCGCTCAACCGCCGGCTAACCGCTTTAATCCCTCCGGGATTCTAACGGATTTAATCCCTCTGGGATTCCAACGGCTTTAATCCCTCCGGGATTCCAACGGCTTTAATCCCTCCGGGGTCACTCCAGAGCAGGATCGTTGGATGCCACGGGCCACTGGATTCAATAACCAAAAAAAGGCGGCGCGGAATTTCCGCGCCGCCTTTATGCGTTTGGGTTTTTTCACCGGCGGCGCGGGAGGCGCCGCCGGTTCCGGGTCTTGTCAGGGACGGGCCCGGAAGAACATGCGGCCGGGGGAACCGGCGGGCACGGTGTAGGGCGAGGTGGCGCCGGGGACGTCCGTGAATCCGCTCAGGGTGGGAGAGGATTGCAGGATGCCGCTGAACTGGATGACGACGGATCCGTTCACCATCGACAGGCTGATGGAGGTGCCGGAGGAGACCGCGCTGTAGGATTGCAGGGCGAATGGATCGTTAGGGTCGTTGATCAGGTGGCGCACGCCGGTGTCGTCGATGGAATACCATTCCACGCTGGCTCCGCCGCCGCCTTCGAAGTTGATCAGGCGCATTGGATAGAGACCGGGAGTGGATACCGCCGCGGAGAAGAGCGTGGTGGTGTTCACATCGGCTTTGCCCAGGGTGGTGGATTCGTCGGTGCCGTATTTAACAGTTAGTCCGGTGGGGGAGGCGATGAGCGCTTTGAGGGCGTCGCCATCGGATTTACTGATCATCACACCAGGAATCGTGATGCCGGTGACGGCGGCGTCGCCACCCATCAGGATCGGCATGGCGTCCGCGTTGGCGGCGTTCTGGGCGATGATGACGGCAACGGCTCCCGCGTTTTGGGCGTTCTTGATCTTGGTGGCGAAGGTCACCGCGCCACGGTCGATCAGAGCGATATTGCCGGCCATGGCCGCCGCATTGGTCAGGGCGCTGGCTCCGTCGGCAGGGATGCTGGCCACC
>JAQGPD010000546.1 GCA_028293305.1 Verrucomicrobiales bacterium
CCGGACGATTGAGCACTGTTGTAATGCGTTCTTTTTCAGGCGGTTGTCGGATTTCGGCCCAATTCCCCGCCTTCCGGGAAGATGAAATTGCATGCACTCTGCAACCCTTGCCGCGCCGCGTTCGCGATTTGCAAGCCGCGTGGCGGCGGCCCGTTAGGATGCTTTTCATGGCCTCCTGCCGGGTCCGCACGCGAACTTAAAATTCCCGAAAAGCCCGCGCCGCAAACTGCCCGGGGCATTGTGCAAAATACCAGCCCCAGGTCTCGCCTGCTGGGCGGACCCGGCCAATTCCACCCGAGAAATCGGAATAAGTGGCGGCAACTTCCCCATGGCATGAATCGCGCAAAAAGGGGCCTCGCTCCGCGTGCCCGCTGCCGCGGAGGGGCTTTTTCCGCCACCGGAAAGGGCCAAAATCCCTCACAAAACCCCCTCCCCTTTTTTCACATCATGAAAGCTATCTGCTGGCACGGCACAGAAGACGTCCGCGTGGACACGGTCCCGGATCCCGCCATTCTCGATCCCCGCGATATCATCATCCAAGTCACGGCGACGGGCATCTGCGGCTCGGATCTGCATCTTTATAGTGGCATCATGCCGGGTATGAAAGCCGGGGATATCATCGGCCACGAGCCCATGGGCATCGTGGTGGCCGTGGGCCGGGACGTGAAGAAATTCCAGATCGGCGATCGCGTGGTGGTGCCGTTCGTCATCGCCTGCGGCTCGTGTTTTTTCTGTCAGCGGACGCTGTATTCATGCTGCGACACCACGAATCCCGGCGCGGAAATGGCACGCAAGGCCATGGGTCATGCGCCGGCGGGACTGTTTGGTTATTCGGCCATGATGGGCTCCTATCCAGGCGGCCAGGCGGAGTATCTGCGGGTGCCGCACGCGGATGTGGGGCCAATTAAAATCGAGTCCAATCTGACGGACGAGCAGGTGCTTTTCCTATCCGATATTTTCCCCACGGGCTACATGGCGGCGGAGAATGCGGGCATCGAGCCCGGCGACACCGTGGCGGTTTGGGGATGCGGACCGGTGGGCCAGTTCGCCATTCAGAGCGCTTGGATGCTGGGCGCGGAGCGGGTCATCGCCATCGACCGCGTGCCCGAGCGTCTCGCCATGGCCCGGCGGCATGGGCGCGCGGAAACGCTGAATTCGGATGAGGATTCCATCCTTGAGCGCCTGACAGAAATGACCGGCGGCCGCGGCCCTGACCGATGCATCGACGCCGTGGGCGCGGAGGCGCATGGAGCCGGGACTTTGGATAGTGTGATCGACAAAGCGAAGCAGACCCTGCATCTTTCCATGGACCGTCCGCACGTCCTGCGGGAGGCGATCATGGCGTGCCGGAAGGCGGGCACCCTATCCATTCCTGGCGTTTACATCGGGCTCCTGGACAAGATCCCATTCGGCGCGCTGGTGAACAAAGGCCTGACCGTGAAGAGCGGCCAAACCCACGTGCAGCGCTACCTCTCACCGCTCCTGGCAAAAATCGAGTCGGGTGAGATCGACCCCTCTTTTGTGGTCACGCACCGCGTTTCCATTGAGCAGGCTCCGGCTGCTTATGACACTTTCCGGGACAAAAAGGACGGGTGCATCAAAGTGGTTATCAATCCTCACCGGAGCACGGAGGAAATGGCGCCCGCGAAGGAGGAGAGTGGACTTTTATTGGATCCCGCCCTGGAAGGCACGCTGGACCGCTACCCCGCCATTCCATGAAACGCGGCCTCACATCCTCCATCGCCGGGCGCAGCGCGCGGTGGCGCGGGAAGCGGCAACACCATTCCGCCGCCGGTAGTTAGCATCACTGATCACTGTCAATTCCCAACACAATCCATTCCTCCGCCCGCCGTGAACAGCAGCGTCCACCGACAACAACCCGTCATTTCACCCCACATTTCCTCCGCGCCCGCGCCAGGTTATGTTTTGCCCGGCACCGCCGTCCCCGGCTTCAGCCGCGTGTTGGTGATCGATGGGCATCCGTCGGCGGGCAGTTTCGGTGAAGCCTTGGCGCTGTCCTATGTGGAAGGTGCGCAGCGGGCGGGAATGGTCGTGCGGACCGTGAAGGTCAGGGATCTGAAATTCGATCCGGTGGAGCGCAATCAACGTCCGGAGGAGGACATCGAAAAGTTCCAGGATGATTTGTTATGGAGCCATCATGTGGTCATGATATTTCCCACCTGGTGGGGCTCCGCGCCGGCCTTGTTGAAGGGCTTGCTGGACCGCGCACTGCGGCCCGGGTTTGCTTTTGAACTAAGAGAGGATGGCCCTGCGGATGGACTGCTGGCGGGTCGCACCGCGGAGCTGATCACCACGATGGACACTCCCCGCTGGATCTACCGGTTTTTGCTGGGCAGTCCCGGAATCCGGGCGCTGAAGGGCGCGACGCTGGGATTTTGCGGGATCAAAAGAGTGGGGGTGACGCTGCTGGGACCCATCCACGAGTCCACGCCCGCCCAACGTCAAACCTGGCTGAAACAAACTGCGGTGCAGGCTGCGGACTGCGGCCGGCGCTATCACTCCGGGGCATGGCCGGTGACACGGCGTTGGTTGCGCGCGGCGCGGCTTCCGTTCTATCCATTTCCCTTGATGGTATTCGCGGCTGGCGCCGGCGCGGCGGCGGGGGCTCGCGGCTGGTTGGATTGGCGCGTCATGGTGATCGGTGCGGCGGGGGTGGCCCTGACCGAATTCATCACTGTCCTGACAAATGACCTCCATGACGTGGAAACCGACCGCCGAAATCAAAACCACGGCCCCTTCACCGGTGGGGCCAGGGTGGTGGTGGATCAGACGCTGACCCCTCGCGATCTTTGCCGGGGCCGCCTGGTGGCGGGCGCGGTCCTGGCGACACTGCCGGTTTGTTATCTCCTGACAGGCGCCGCGGGTGGCGGGGCTTTGCTGGGGATTGGTCTGACCGGCCTGGCGTTGGGAATGGCCTACACCGTTCCGCCGGTCCGCTTGTCATGGCGCACGTGGGGCGAGGTGGATGTGGCGGTGACCCACGGACTGATCGTGGCCCTGGCGGGATATGTCAGTCAGGGCGGCCGATGGACGGATCCCGAGCCATGGAAAATGGGAACGCTGATTTTCTTCGCGGTGCTGCCCTCGATCATCCTGGCGGGTTTTCCGGATGCCGGGGCGGATGCCGCCGCCGGGAAGCAAACCGTCGTGGTTCGTTTTGGCAGGGAACGCGCGGTGTGGTTGGCGATGGGTGGCACCGGAATGGCAATGTTGTTATTCCTGCTGAACCGCGGTCTTCATGATTTCGCCTCGGCCTTCCTCGTCACCGGCGTGATGGCGCATGGAGGATATTTGATTCATCGACTTCAGGAATACCGGAATGACGGCCTCCGATCCGGACGGATCAACGGTTTGTTATTTTTGGCATTGACCTTCATGTTGTGGTTCGCCGTCGAGGCCCTATTGCGGTATTTTTGAGGGATGGGAATTTTTGATAGTAGGATGTGGTCCGCGGACCGCGAAACGCGCGGATGGTCATTCTTGTCAGGCGGGAACACGGTCCTGGGCAGCGGCTTCGCGTTCGATGTCGCCGCGTTGGCGTGTTTGTTTTTCGATCGGGACCTCCTCGTAGAATTTCCGGTTCAGGCGCGCCTGGGCCTCTTCAGTCAGGACGCGGCGTGCCACGACGAGGGCCTTGTTCACGCCGCCGGGGACCACCAGCATATCGCCTTCTATCAAACCTTCGTAGGCGATTTTGGCTACACTTTGCGGGGACATGACCTGGGCCTGCTGGAACCCGCGCACGCCTTGCATGTTGGCCTTGGCGAAGAAGTCCGTGTCCGTGGGACCGGGGCAAAGGGCGGTGACTTGAACTCCAGTTTTTTCCAATTCCACGGAGAGGGCCTCGCTCCAGGATAACAAAAAGGCCTTGGTGGAATGATAAACGTTCAGCATGGGTCCGGGCTCGAATCCGGCAACCGATGCCGTGTTCAAAATGGTGCCATGGCCGCGCGCGATCATGGGAGGCAGGAAAAGTTTGGTGAGGCGGAGGGGCGCTTCGATATTGAGACGGATCATGGAGAGATCGGTTTCGAGCGCGATTTCCCAGGTTTGTCCGCGCATGCCATGGCCGGCGTTGTTGACGAGGATTTCGATGGTTAGGCCGAGGGCTTGGACTTCATCGAAAATTTCGCGGGCGGAGTCCGGATTTTCCAGATCCTTGGCGATAACGTGAATGTGGACGCTGGTCTGGGAAATGATTTCCTGCGCGAGGTCATTCAGTTCCTGGGCGACGGGAGCGACCAGGACCAGGTCGTGACCGTTGCGGGCGAATTCGTGGGCGAGGTGCAGGCCGATGCCGCTGCTGCTTCCGGTGATGAGGGCTGTTCCAGGTTTCATGACCGACTTCCGTGCAGGGGATATGCCACCTCCGGCAGCGGGGAAAAGGCGGCCCGCGCGGGGCAAAATGCCGTGCAGAAGACCCGTTGAGCGGAGGTGGGCATGACCATTTGCAAGCCGTGGGTCCAGTCTCCCGGGGAATGCGGGGTGAGCGTCGGGGGAATGTGGCTGGGATTCTCCTGGCCGAATCCATGCACAGGACATGAGCCACCAGCACCACCTTCCATGAAAACACGCACCTTCAAAAATTGGTTATTCTGCCTTCTCATTCCCCTGCTGGCCACGGTCTCCGGCGCGGCGCCGGCGGCTCCGGAGCCGTCGCTTTTGACGCCAAAGGAGGCCACCTTTCTTCAAACCGCGTTCCAATCCGGCACTGACAAAGTCAAGCTGGCGGATCTGGGTGTTTCCAAAACCGGGGATGCGGCGGTCAAGGATGCGGCCCGGCAGCTCATGCTGGATCACCAAAAACTGAATGGCGAAATGATGGCGCTGGCGACCGCCAAAAAGGTGGAAGTGACCGACGCGGCGACCGCCGAAGTCACCAAGCTGATGGAGGAGCTTAACAAAAAAGAAGGCCGGGAATTCGACCGCGCCTTCATCGAGGCCATGCTCCAATGGCATCTGAAGGATGTGAAACTTTTCGATGCGGCCGGGCCCCAGGCGATGGATGAGCAGGTGAAACTGCTCATCACCAATGTCACTCCGATCCTCAAGGAATTCGCCACCAAACTGGCCATGCTGCAAGGCGCGCCCGGTCCCGGCGGTGCCTCCATCGGCAAAGCGGGCGCGGTGAAATCCGGCCCGGCCGTCAAGCCGTGATCCGCGGAAGCCGGGCAGCGGTTTTGAATTCCTAACCGGAATTCGACAGACCCGGCGGCGTGGGAAAGTATAAAGAGCGCGGTCTCCGGCCGCGCTCTTTTTTTCCATCCCCTTCCGCACCCGACACCCATGAAA
>JAQGPD010000562.1 GCA_028293305.1 Verrucomicrobiales bacterium
TGCGAAGCCCTTTTCAGCCAGAGTTGTGGTGATGGCGGCGGTGAGAGTGGTCTTGCCATGGTCAACGTGTCCGATGGTGCCGACGTTGACGTGGGGTTTGGTTCTGGCGAATGCTTCCTTGGCCATGATGGTCTGTTGGGTGGTTGGTGATTTAGGGTGGGACTGAAGAAATGGAGCTTGTGATGGGGATTGAACCCATGACCTCTTCCTTACCAAGGAAGTGCTCTACCACTGAGCTACACAAGCAAATTTGTTATGTTGCGGGGACGAAACAACACCGCAATATGGGTCCTTGTGAGACAAGGGCGGACATATTCCGGCGGCGGGTCCTGCACGCTTTTTTTGGGGGACGGTTTTCAGGGGCCGGGAGATTCCAAATGTCGGCCGCGGAGGCTGGACCCTTGGGGGGAAATCCTGGATAGTGAAAGCCGCTTTTCAGCAAAGCGTCGCGGATACTAGACGGTTCCCCCCGGGTGTCAAAGGCAATTTTTGTTTTCGCGTGGGAGGTTTCAGGTTTCAGGGTTTGGCGGGGGGGAGGGGGATTCTGGCGAAGACGAGGCGTTGGTAGTTATCGGCTTCGAAGAGGCAGCCGATGGTGCCGTCGGGGAGTTTGGTGAGGATGCTGTAGGCGAAGGGGCCGGGGTGGATGATTTGTTGGCGGGGCCAGGTTTGGCCGTCGTCGGTGCTGAGGAAGAGGGTGCCGCGTTCGCGTTTGGTGGAGTCTGGGCCGCTGTGGAGGAGGATGCCGGGGGTATCGGCGGTGGGGAAGGAGTAGCGGAAGGTGGAGGCCATGCAGCTGGGGTCGGGGAGGGCGGGATTTTCCGCGACGGGGGACCAGGTGCGGCCGCCGTCCTGGCTGCGGGAGGTGCGTCTGGTTTTGGGGCCGGCGAATTGGCGGCTGTCGAGGAGGACGGATCCGTCAGGGAGTTCGGCGATTTGGACTTCGTTGATTTGGCTGCGGAGGCCGCCTTTGCCATCGGGGATGAGGGCGCCGGGGACGTTTTCGCCGAGGTTCCAGGTGAGGCCGGCGTCGTCGCTGAAGATGGTGTAGTTTTCCCATTGGCCGTAGGGGCCTTGGTTAAAGGGGATGAGGAGTCGGTTTTTGTGGGGGCCGCGGGTGAGTTGGATGCCGATGCCGGGGCCGCTGGCGAGGGTGGTGGCGCGGTCGGGGCGCTTGGTGGTGGCGGTGAGGTCGCGGGGGGCGGCCCAGGTTTGGCCGTCGTCGTCGGAGGTTAGGAGGAAATTGCGGTAGATATCGGGGCCTTCGAGGCCGGTGGCGGTGTTTTTGCTGTGTTCCTTGAGGTGGGCGGGGATGCGTTGGTAGAATAGGAAAAGTCGGCGGGTGTTTTGGTCCTGGACGACGGTGGGGTTGTTGAGGGAATTCGCGCCGTCCTCGTGGAGGAGTTTGAGTGGGGACCAGGTGGCTCCTCCGTCGGTGCTGCGCTTCAGGACGATGTCGTTTTCGGCTTGGTCGGTGGGGCGGAGTCGGGCTTCGGCAAAGGCGAGGACGGTGCCGGGCGGGGTGACGATGACGGCGGGGATGCGGTAGGAGGCGTAGCCTTCCTGACCGGAGATGAAGACGTCGTGGTAGGTGGTAGGGGCTGGGGCGGGTGAGACTGGTGTGGCGGCGGGGGCGGCGGGGGCGGCGGGGGCGGCGGAAGTTGTCAGGGTTTGCGGAGGCGTGGCCGGGGGTTCGGTGGCTCCTGAGGCGGAGGCTGCTAACAGGACTGCGGCGGCGAAAGCGAGGGCTCGGATGGCTGCGAAGCTAATGCCGGTCAGCAGTGCGGGGAGGAGAATGGCTGATTTCATGGCGCTGTTGGTTTGGTCAAGAGGGGCGGGCGATGCTGGCTAGGACAGGATAGGATAGGATTCGACAGCAGAGGAGGTGATAGGAAAAGCCAGCCGGAAAAGTGGATAGGAAAGCCAGGCTGTGGGGCTGGGGCTGGGGCTGGGGCGGTCGTGGGGAGGACGCTGAGGCCGGGAAGGATTCTTGTCAGGCTTCAGTGCATGGGCGGGCCGGAGTTTTGGGTTTTGTCGTAGTTGCACACGGCGTAGCCCAGCAACACTAGCACAACGATGGCACCCCAGCCGCAGGTGGCGACGGCTCCGGCGATGAGCATGAAGGGGGCGGTGAGAAGCATGGCGACGAGATTCCGGGTGGGGGGGATTTCGTAGGGGAGCAGATAGAGTTTTAGGTGGGCGCGGCCCAGTTGGAGTCCGATGATGGCGTAGAAAAGATGGAGCAAAATGCCGTAGGCGTAGAGGTAAGCGAAGAGGAAGAGATCCACGGCGACGGCGGTGCCCTGGGCGCTGTTGATCATGGCTTCGATGAAGCAGGCGTTGATCAGGAGGATGAGTCCGGCGGCGGTGATGAGGAAAAATTTGAAGCCCAAATTCGCATACCCGCTGGCTCCGATGACGCATCCGGACATGCCGAGGGAGGCGGCGAGGACCGAGAAAAAAGTGAAGACATTGGGCAGGAGTTCGATGCCGCCGAAAAAATACCGGACCAGCATGTAGGGCAAAAGTGAGACGAGGCTGAGGAGGGTGAGGGTGGCCTGGACGAGCCATTTTCCCCTGACAATCTGCCATCGGCTGAGGCCCCCGAGGAGGAGAAGTTCGGTGTTCCGGCCCTCGGTTTCGCTGCGCAGGGACTCCATGAGTCTCAGGGGCATGATGCCGGCGACGATGATGTGGACGACGATCCAGGAAAACCCCGGCGCGGTGGACAGGGCGCGCTGCCAATCCGAAGGGGTCCCTCCGGCGCGGGTGAGGAGGAACTCGATGGCGACGGCGGCAAGAATGAGCAGATGCAGGGCGAGGAAGGGGAGGAGGAAGCCCCGGGAGCGGAGCCCCTGGCGCAATTCCTTGACGGCCATGGGGGGCCAGCGGTCGGCGAAGTCCTTCAAACCGTCGGTGGGACGAGGGGCGGAGGCTTCGGAAGGGGGCATGGGTGGAAAGGCGGACAGGCCGGCGACCGGGGCGAGCATAGCCAGAGGCGATGCGGGGGGAAGCGCTTTTGCGCGGGAAAAAGCGGGGCGGATTTTAGAGGAGGGCGCGGGGGGGGGCGAAAATGCGGAGGCAGGCTGTTGGTTATCTGAAATGGATGGCCTGGGCATGGGCCTGGGCGGCGGCGTGGACGTGGGCGTGGGCGGCCGCAGCGGCGTTTTTCCGGTGCTGGTGGAGCAGTTTTTTGTGGGGTGTTGGAGTTGAAGATTGAAGGTGCGTCATAAAGCCGGCCTGATTTTAGCCGGCGACAGGGTCATTTGATGCGTGGCCGGGAGGCGGGGAGGGACTTGAAAAATTTCTCGGGATTTCCCTGAAATCGCGGTTAACGATAGAGGCCAACCATCATCCCCTTTTAAAACACATGATCCATATCGGCCGCGACGGAGTCCAGCAAGGACCTTACACCCAGGAACAAGTGAATGCGATGCTGGCCGGCGGCCAGTTGCGCGCGACGGATCAGGCTTGGCGCGAGGGCTTGCCGGGCTGGGTGCCGCTTTCGCAGCTGCAGGGAGTGATTTTGCCAGGCTCCGGGGCTGCGGCGTCCGTTTCCGCGGGCGCCGGTTATGCCAGCCCGGCCGTGGTGGAATCCGCTCCGGCGGCGGGCGTTTACGCGGCTCCGCGCAGTGCGCTGACACCCGGCGCGACGATGGCCGGCCAAGTAAGCGCGGCCACGGTGCTGGCGCTGAAACAAACGCGGCCGTGGGTGCTGCTTCTGGCCATTTTGGGGTTGATCGTGGTGGGGCTGATGCTCTTGGGCGGGATGGGGATGTTGGCTGCGGGAGCTTTTGCGAAATCGGCCGCCCCGAGCGTTGGTCCCGGCGGCTCCGGCGCCATGCCCACCGCCCTTTTTGCGGGGATGGGCGTCGGCTATCTGGTCTTTGCCTTTTTGTATCTGTATCCCATCATCAAACTCTTCAAATACTCCAGCGCCATCAGCCGGTTGAGCGCCACGGGATCCGTGAGGGAATTGGAAGTGGCCCTGCAGGAACAAAAGAGCTTTTGGAAGTTCATCGGCATCGTGACTTTGGTCGTGATGGTTTTGTATGCCATTGGGATCATCCTGTTTTTCGTGGCCGGCGCGGGCATGATGTCGGCGGGTGGCGGATTGAGCTCACCTCCTTTCAGCACGCCTCCGACCTCCACCACTCCCTGACAAATCCGGCGGGTTTTGCCGGCGAGTTCGGGTGGCGGTTTGAGATGCTGGATGCACCAGTGCTGCCGATGCTCTGGAAAACCGAGGCGGCCGGGGCGACTTTCAAAGTCGCTGTCCTTTGGTCCCGTCCCGCAGAGAGGACCGCGACTTTGGAAGTCGCCCCGGAGCATCGGCGGTTCCCCGACCATGGCGCCAGAGCTTCAGCGCTCGACCCGCTTGCTGCCGCCGCCGACTTCTTTTTCCACTTCCGCCAGGGTGGCCATGCTGGTGTCGCCGGGGGTGGTCATGGCGAGGGCGCCGTGGGCGGCTCCGTATTGCACGGCTTTGGCGGCGTCGTTGAATTTTAAAAATCCATACACCAGGCCGCTGGCGAAGCTGTCGCCGCCGCCGACGCGGTCCATGATTTCCAAGCGCTTACGATCCGGCGCGCTGTGGAATTGGCCGTCGTGCCAGCAGATGGCGCCCCAGTCGTTGATGGTGGCGGACTCGACGGTGCGCAGGGTGGTGGCGGCGACTTTGAAGTTGGGGAACTCCTTGACGGCGCGCTCGATCATGGCCTTGAAGCTGTCCAGCTCAATGTGGCTGATGTGCTCGTCCACGCCTTCGACCTCCATGCCGAGGCTGGCGGTGAAGTCCTCCTCATTGCCGATCATGACGTCCACGCTTTTGGCGATGCGACGGTTCACTTCCTGGGCGCGCGCCTTGCCGCCGATGGATTTCCAAAGGCTGGGGCGGTAATTCAGGTCGTAGCTGACGATGGTGCCGTGTTTCCGGGCACATTCCACGGCTTCGATAACAACTTCGGGCGTGGTGTCGCTGAGGGCGGCGAAAATGCCTCCGGTGTGGAACCAACGGACGCCTTTTTTCCCAAAAAGCTCCTCCCAGTCAATGTCCCCCGGCTTCAGCTGGCTCGCGGCGGTGTTTCCGCGGTCGGGGATGCCCTTCGCCCCGCGGATGCCGTAGCCGCGTTCCGTGAAGTTCAGGCCCACCCTGACATTTCTTCCGATGCCGTCGTAGGGCACCCATTTGATCCAGTCCACATCCACGCCGCCCTGCATGATGAAGTCCTCCACGAGCCGGCCGACGTCGTTGTCCGCGAAGGCCGTGACCACGGCGGTGCGCAGGCCAAAACATTTCCGCAGCCCGCGGGCGACATTGTATTCCCCGCCGCCTTCCCAGACTTTGAATTCACGCGCCACCCGCACGCGGCCCTCGCCCGGATCCAGGCGGAGCATGATTTCGCCCAGGGAGACGCAGTCGTAGAGGCAGGATTCAGCAGGGCGGAGCGTGAGCATGGGTCGGGGAAGGTTGGATAGGGTTGGGTTGAATGGGGTCGGGCCGGACGGGTTTTAAAAAAATGTTATGGGGCGCCGGGAATGGGACGGGCAGCGCGGGCGCGCCAGATTGGGAAATTCAGGGAGGCCTTGCAAGTGCGGAGTGCCGGAGACGGTCGGCAAAAATGGGTTATTTCAACCCGGGACGCCTGACGCCCCGGCGATGGCTCGAAGGGCCCAGGAAATGAAAAATCATCCATGGGTCGGGATTTAGCGCCTGGGCCGGCCCGGCGCGCAAGGGGCGGCGGCGGAAACGCGTAATTTTGGTGTGAGCCGCGCTCTTGCACTTGGCAGGGGATTCGCCACAGTCCGCCCCGATGATGTTCAAAAAAGCGGCCCAATCCGGCGAGGAAATCGTTCTCGTGGGCATCGGCGTGTCGCCAGGCATCGCCCGCGGGCCGGTGCATTTGTCGACCGATGTCTTTGAATCCCCGGAGGTGGAATCCATCCCGGAGGAGGCCGTGGAAGCGGAACTGCTCCACATGCAGACAGGCCTGGAAACGACCCGGCGGCAGATCGAAACCATGCGCGACCGCATCGCGAGCGAGATCGGGACGAATGACGCGGATATTTTTGACGCGCACCTGCTCATGCTGGAGGACCGCTCGGTGCTGGACGAGGTATTTTCCCGCATCCGGAAAAAGAAGCAAAAAGCGGAGGGCGCCTTCTACGCGGTCATGACGCGTTATGTGGAAACGCTGAAACGCATTGGCGATGAATACCTTAGGGAACGCACGGTGGACATCGAGGACGTCGCCCGGCGCGTCGTCCGGAATCTCCGCGGCGTCGTCCAGGAACATGCGCCCGCGAAGCCCCATGTGTTATTGAGCACGGAATTGACGCCCAGCGACACCGCGATGCTGGACCGCGCGGCGGTGCTCGGGTTCGCCACGGAAGGCGGCAGTCATACGAGTCACAGCACGATCATGGCGCGGTCCATGGGCATCCCCGCCATCGTGGGATTGCCGGATATCACGTCGCGTTTTCATACCGGAAAGGATGCGCTTTTGGATGGTTACGGCGGGCTGCTCATCATCAATCCCAGCGAGGAAACCCTTGCGGCTTATGCGGTTACGCGTCGGAAAAAGGCGGCCTTGGAACGCCACCTCCGCGAGATGGTGGACCTGCCGGCGGAGACGTTGGACGGAAAACGCATCGTGCTGGCCGCGAATATTGAATTCGAAAGCGAGCTCACGGAGGTCAACGCCTGGGGCGCGGAAGGCATCGGACTTTACCGCACGGAATTCTTCTTCCTGAACCGCCCTGCCCTGCCCACCGAGGACGAGCAGGCGGAAAACTACGCCCGCATCGCCAGCGCCGCCGGACCGGAAGGCGTGATCATCCGCACGCTCGATATCGGGGGCGACAAGCTGCACTCGCTGCACGACAGCCTGACGGAAGCCAACCCCTTTCTCGGCTGGCGCGGCATCCGCGTTTCCTTGAAACGCCGGAAGCTTTTCAAATCCCAGCTGCGCGCCATCCTCCGCGCCAGCGCCATGGGCCGGGTCCGCGTCATGTTCCCCATGATTTCCTGTCTCGAGGAACTGCGGGACGCCCGCGAGGTCCTGGCGGAATGCCGGGACGAACTCCGGGCGGCGGGCACCGTGTTCGACGAAAATATGGAGGTCGGCGCCATGATCGAGGTCCCCAGCGCCGCCCTGACCGCCGATTCCCTGGCGCGCGAAGTCGATTTTTTCAGTATCGGCACGAACGATCTGATCCAATACACCCTCGCCGTGGACCGCGGCAATGAGATGGTGG
>JAQGPD010000563.1 GCA_028293305.1 Verrucomicrobiales bacterium
CAACCCTGACCAGACTTGTCTTTTGACGAATTAAACTTATGAAGCTGAATTTTTCATGGATGGGGGTGGCGGTTTTTGGGGTGTCGGGCTTGGCCGGGGTTGGGGGCTTGGGCGCTGCCGATGCTTCGGCCGCACAGGGGACTGTGCGGACCACTCCGGAGATGCGGACTGCTCTGGAGGTTTTTCGGGAGCACCAGGAGCGGCATCCGGCGGGGGATGCGGCGTTCAGTTTTGATCCGACGGCCTGGCAGGAGGAGTCGATGAAGGATTTGCCGATCGGGGTTTTTGATTCCGGAATCGGCGGACTGACGGTGCTGGAGGCGATTCTGAAACAGGATGACTTTAACAACACCACCCTGCAGCCAGGGGCGGATGGGAGGCCGGATTTTGAAAAGGAAAAGTTCATCTACTTCGGCGATCAGGCTAATATGCCGTATGGAAACTATCCATCCTCCGGCCGCACCGACTATCTGAAGGAATTGATTCTGAAGGATGCGGTTTTTTTGCTGGGGAAACGTTTTCATCCCGCCCCCGGTCAGATCCCCGTCCTGACCAAACCCGCGGTCAAAGCCATCGTCATCGCCTGCAACACCGCCACCGCCTATGGCTTGGAGGACATCCGTCAGGCGGTGGCCGCGTGGAAGCTGCCGGTGCCGGTCATTGGCGTGGTGGAGGCCGGAGCCCGGGGCGTCCTGGAGGCCCGGCCGGAAACCGCCGGAGCCGTCGCCGTCATGGCCACGGTCGGCACCTGCTCCAGCGGAGCCTATCCAAAAGCCATCGGGGCCACCCTCGGCCGCGCCGGACGCCGGCCCGCCGTCATTGTGCAGCAGGGCAGCACGGATCTCGCGGGCGTGGTGGAGGGAAATCCCGCCTTTTCCTCATCCGCCGTGGACACCGCACTGCGCGATGTCACAGCCCTCCTGACAACCCATCGCGACAGCGGCGACCGCACGCCCATCGACACCGTGGTGCTGGGCTGCACGCATTTTCCCCTGGTCCGTCAGGAAATCGAGGACGCCTTCGCCACCCTGCACCGCGATCCCGCGTGGGCGGAGCTGACTTCCGCGCCCCGGCTGTATGTGGACCCGGCCGCCTGCACCGCGCGGGAACTTTTCCGCACCCTGGCCGGCCAGCGCCTCCGGGCCGATGAAAAAGGCACGCCTTCCCTGACAAATGACCGCTTTTTCCTCTCCGTGGCCGCGCCTTCCGGTAAAGACGGTGTCCTGAATCCTGACGGATCGCTGACCACCGCCTATAAATACAGCCGCCTGCCAGGACTGCTGGAAACCGAGGACACCGTGAACATTCCCCTAACTCCCGCTACCCTCCCGGCCAGCAGCGCGACTCTTGTCAGGACGCGCCTTCCCCTGGTCTGGGAGCGCCTCCGCAGCCAGCCTTGATCGTCAGGAGATTCCGCCACGAACGCCTTGCACGGGCAATGCAGCCCGCCAGTTTCCCGGTATTCCCCATCCGATTTCCGACAACCCGACTTTTCCCCCATGCGCATCCCCATCCTCATGCCCCAACTCGGCGAATCCATCGCGGAAGCCACCCTCATGCGGCTGGATGTGAAGCCGGGCGATGCCGTTCTCGGCGACCAGGAAATCATGGAAGTGGAGACCCAGAAAGCCACCATGGGCGTCACCATCCCCTGCGGCGGCACGGTCGAGGAATTGGTCTGCGTGATCGGCGAAAGTTATCCCGTGGGCACCGTGCTCGGGTATTTGATAGTGACCGAGGAGGAAGCCATCCGCGCCGGGATCAAACCCCACGACGACGCCCCGCCCGCCCCTACGGAAAAACCCGACGCCTTGTCCCCTGCCCCGGCCACAGCGCCGGTGGAGGACGATCTGGCGGGACTGCATTTCAAAATAGACGCCGCGCAATCCATGTCTCCCGGCGCCAGCCCGGGCGTGCAGCCCACGCTCACCGGCCTGCCCGTGCCCGTGAATGCCGCGGGTGCACACTACATCTCCCCGCGCCTCCGCGCCCGCATGCAGGAAATCGGCCTCAACGCCGCGGACTTGTCAGCGGTGGCGGGAAGCGGCGCGGGCGGCCGCGTGACCGTGGAGGATTTCGAGGCCTTCATGGCGGACCTGGAGCAGCACCGCACCACCCCCGCCAGCCCCATGCGCATCGCCGTGGCCGATTCCATGCGCCGCAGCTGGACCCGCCCGCTCGCGACCGTCGGCATCCGCGTGAATCTGGATCCGTTGCTAGCTCACCGCAAACAACAGCCGCCCGACCTGAAAGCCGGCCCCGCCCTCTATGCGCTCCGGGCCTTGGCCATCGCCCTTTCGGAAAACACCGCCGTCGCCGGCCGCTTGGTTGGGAAACGCATTGTCCACCCCCAGGCCATCGACCTCGGATTCGCCGTGGAGGTGGAGGACGGAGTGCTGGTCCCCGTCATCCGGAATGTCGAAACCAAGCACCTCGCGCTGCTCGTTTCCCTCTACAACGACCTCGTCCAGCGCGCCCGGTCCCGCAAGCTGCCCCCGGACGCCCGCGGCCCCGGCATCGCCACCATCACGAATTTCGGGACCTTCGGCATCCTCTGGGCGACCCCCATCCCCTTGCCGGAACAAAACCTCGTGCTGGGCCTCGGGGCCGGACAAAAAGCGCCCATCTGGGATCCGGTTTCGCATTCCTTCCAGCCCCAGACGCAGGCGGATCTCACCCTGAGTTTCGACCACCGCGTCCTGGACGGCGGCGGGGCCGGCCGACTGCTTTCGCGGGTGGCCGAGCTCATGAGCAAACCGGAAACCTTGTGAGGATCGGCGCATTTTAATTATTCCCAAACTTTTATATTTCCTTGATGGAGAATCCCTGCCTATATGCCGGGACCATCATGAAACGACTCATCCGCTTCCTTCCGCTGGCCTTGGCCCTGACCACCAGCCTGCCCGGAACCGCCTCCGCCGTGACCCTCGTCATGGACTATTCCAAGGACACCAGCGGCTTCTTCGCCCCTGCCAGTGACGCCCGCACCTCCTTGGAGCAAGCCGCGACGGACCTCTCCAATGTCCTCGCCAATGGCCAGCTCGGCGCCCTGTCCAACAATGTCATCACCGGCACCGCCTCGGGCACCAACGCCATCGCGACCTGGAATCTCGGCTTCACCAACCCGTCCAACGGCGGGGCGGAAACCCTCTCCAATCCCGACGCCGTCCCCGGCTTCGCGGCCGATGAAATCCGCATCTACGTGGGCTGGAGGAACCTGACCGGCAGCGTGCTCGGCCAGGGCGGTCCCGGCAGCGCCGGCGCCAGCCTCGGGGGCGGCGGCAGCCCCTCAAACTGGATCGCGGCCGTCAATGCCATGGACACCGCCTCCGACGTCATGATGAACCGCGGCGGCGGCCCCATCATCGGCACCCTCAACGGCAACCTGACCCTCGGCGCGACCACCGCCACCTACTCCCTTGAATTTGGCAGCTTTGTCGGAAACCTCTGGTTCGATTCCGACACCGATAACGATTCCATCACCGACTCCAGCGGCACCCTGAACAGCTTCTGGAATCTCGACCTGGGCCTCCCGTCCGGCGGTCAATCCGACCTTTATTCCGTGGCCCTGCATGAACTCATGCACGCCATCGGCTTCGGCACCTCCCAAAGCTGGACCAGCCTGCCCGCCGACCCCAACATCAGCGGCGGTCACCTCTCCACCGGCGTCACCGGATTACGGATCACCGACAACGTCAGCCAGGAAGCCGTCATGACCCCAACCATCACCGTCGGCACCCGCAAATCCCTCACCACCACAGACCTGCAATATCTCGGAGCCATCGGCTTCGACGTCATCCCCGAGCCCGGCACCACCGCCCTGCTCGGCCTGCTGGGCCTCGGACTCCTCCGCCG
The DNA here is from genome assembly GCA_028293305.1 of Verrucomicrobiales bacterium. Classification (GTDB taxonomy): domain Bacteria; phylum Verrucomicrobiota; class Verrucomicrobiia; order Verrucomicrobiales; family V1-33; genus CAIZWU01. The sequence goes on from JAQGPD010000563.1 coordinate 3,856, forward strand.
CCGCAGCCGTTAGGCGCAGTCATTTTCCGGATAGTCTGGAATCAACTCCGCGCCCCGCACCAATCCGGAGTGCGTGCGGACGCCATCCGGAGGCCGCCCATCAGGCCACCACCCGGAAGTCATACCACTTCCACAAAGAATTGGGTATTTTGTTGTCCGTGCCACGGAAGCCGCCGATGCTCCGGGGCGACTTCCAATGTCGCGTTCCTCTTCGCGGGACTCCGGCACCAAAGGACCGCGACTTTGTAAGTCGCCCCGGCCGCCTCGGTCTTGCGGAGCATCGGCCGCATTGCGCCGCGTGTCTACGACTCCGGAAAAGAGCGTCCAGAATATACCGATTTCCGACTGAAATTGGTATTACTTTTCCTGCCGCGCCTTCAATATACACCTCAAGCCAAAATTTCCTTGATCACATGCCCATGAACATCCGTTAGTCTAAAGT
>JAQGPD010000580.1 GCA_028293305.1 Verrucomicrobiales bacterium
TGAAACGCGGCATTCCCGTCGCCCCGGTCCAACTGGAAAACCTCGCCCTGCCCGGCTACCTGGATTCATTCCGCCTCATCGTGATGTCCTATCATGGACAGAAACCCCTCTCCGCCGCCCCCCATCCCGCGCTCGCTGAGTGGGTGAAACGCGGCGGCACGCTCGTCTTCGCCGACGATGACACGGACCCCTGCCTAACTGTCAGGGAATGGTGGAACACCCCGCCCATGGCCTATCCCACGCCCAGACTCCAGCTTTTCGAAACCTTCGGTTGGACCCCCACCCAGACCTCCGCCCCTTCGGAAAACCAGGCCATCGGCAAAGGCTTCGTCACCCTCCTCCGGGAAAATCCGGCCTCCTTCGCCTCCTCCCCCGCCCAGCACGACCACTACCTGGCAGCCCTGCGGACCGCCGCCGCCCAGGCCCAAATTCCCTGGCAGGAAACCAACCACCTCATCCTGCGCCGCGGGCCCTATCTGATCGCCGCTGGACTCACCGAATCCATCGAAGCCGCGCCCACAGTCCTAACCGGCCGCTTTATTGATCTCTTCGATCCCGCCCTGAAACTGCAGACACGCATCGAGGTCCAACCCGCCTCCCGCCTGTTCCTCCTGGATCTCGACCGCTTCCCGCAATCCGCCGGCACCCAACCAACCCTCATCGCCTCCGCCTGCCGCGCCCTGCCCGTGCCCGCCTCGCCCTTGCCCGCGTGGACCATCGAGGGCGTGGGAGACACCGATGGCATCCTCCTGCTCCACTCACCCGCCGCCCCCTCGCGGGTCGCGCTGGACGCGGTCCCTATCACATCCTGGACTTACGACCCCGCCCAAAAACTACTGCATATCAACTTCCCCAACACGTCCCACCCCCGCACCCTGGTAGTGAGCCCCTAACCGGACGCAGGGTGCTGGACCTCCGATCCAACAAGGTTCCGGACTATTCCCGCGGGCCGGCGCGTGGCGTTATCAGAAAACAACCCTGACAAAAAGCACGCCGCTTTCCTATCAAGGTTTGGCGGCATCGGCCTCTGCTTTGGCAGGCTCCGGTTTGGGCGCGTCCCCGGCGGGCTTCGCATCCTTTTCCTCCTTTTTCGCGCTCCCCGCTCCTTCGGCCCCCGCGGTGGCGGCTTTCTCTTTTTCCTTCTGTTCCATTTTGCCGACCATTTCCAGGAAGCGCTTCAGCTCTTTGGAAACTTCACTGTCGGGTGCCACGGCGATGCCATCCTCCAGGATTTTGGCCGCCGTCGTGAAATCCTTTTTGCGCAAATACATCGCCGCCTTGTGGCCATGCACGTGTTGCTTCATATCCGGACCCAGTTCCTTGTCGGCCAGCGTCGCGTCCAGAAAAGCCATCGCTCCGTCCAAGTCCTGCTTTTGTTGGAAGGCGCCAAACTCCTGCATGAACTTGGTCATCCGCGCCAGGTCGGTGGCTTTTTTCGCAAAGCCGGTTTCGTCCTTGGGGTCCGCTTCCTTGATCTTCGCGATCACTTCCGGATAGGTCGAAATCATCATCCCGTCCTCCAGTTCCAAAGCCTTCAAAGCCGCGACATAACCTTTCGCTTTTTCCACCCCGGGAGCCGCCTCGGCCTTCGCGAAAGCCTCGTCGCGGGCAACCCGCTTTGCTTTCAGTTCCCCAAGATGCTTCACATAAGGCACGGGACCATCAGGACGATAGCCGGTGGAAGCGAAGGGTTTTCCTTCCGGATCACATAGCAAAATCGTGGGATACCCCTTGATAGGATAAGTTTTGATCAGCTCCTCATTCTGCTTCTTTTCCTCCTCGCTAATTTTGGACTTATCATTTGGATAGTCCAGCTCCACCAATACAAAGCCGTTCTTCACGCCATCCTTGAACTCCGCGTGATCGAAGACCTCCTTGTTCAGCTTGATGCACCACACGCACCAGTCGGAACCCGTGAAGTCCACCAATAAATCCTTCTTCTCCTCGGCGGCTTTTTTGCGCGCTCCCTCAAAATTCCGCATCCAGCCCTCCCCACCCGCGAAGACAGAGGAAACACCCAGGGCGGCAATGCACAACATTTTGAGGATCATAGGACAATACAAACCCGATGCGCGTGGATTGCATCCAGAATTTCCGACACTTTTTGAACATCCTTTCCTCCAATAGCCCCATCGCCTCCGACGCCACGGCAAGCCACCGGCCGCACGCCGCACTTGCCGTCCGCCCTGGAAACTGTCAGAACTGCCCCATGCCCCGCCACCCCTTTCAACGCCGATTCATCATTCCGGCCCTGCTCGCCCTTATCCTATCACTTATCCCGTCGGCATCCTCCGCCGCATTTGCCCAGGAACCGACCCCTCTGCCCCCCGCTCCCGCCGCCGCAGCCGCCGCCGCTCCTGACTCTGCTCCTGCCGCCGCTCAAAAGCCAGCCACCCCGGTCGGCACCAATGCCGCCCCCGTTCCTGGAAAGGATCCGGCGGAAGGCCTGCCCGCGCCTCCCAGACCCCGCTCCATTTTGCGCATTTGGCTGGCCCGCCTGTTTGTTCCAATGGCGGCATTGGAGGGGCGCTTCCACCATGGTTATTTCAGCGCGCTTCAGATTCCCCTCATCCTCCTCATCACCATTTCTTCATGGATGGTCATCAGGCGCAGCCATTTTGCAAAATCCTGGCGCGTTTTCCTGACAACCTGCGTCGCGGTCCTGTCCATCGCCGCCACCAACGCCTGGGCCATGGGCCACCCCCGCGACACTGCCAAGGATTTCCCCATCGCCCAGGCCCTCAGCCGCACGGACTTCACCCACCCGCCCTTTGAGGCGGACCTCATCACCCGCGTGGGTGCCCCCACCGCGAAGCAGCTCTTCACACTAACCGATCCCCTCCTGCCAAAATCCGTTGCCGAGAACATGAAGGCTGCCCGCCTGAATTCCGCCCTGATTTATGCCTATCGTGAACAAGCCTGGGGCCGTGAAATGTCGCTCTACGTGATCATCGATCCCGCTTCCAAAAAACTGCAATCAGCCGTCGTCCTCAACGCACCTTACACCGAGACCATTTCGTGGCCGAAATGATAGGCCGCCGCCCCGGGCCATCTCCGCGCGCGGCATCCTGACAAAAACCTGGCGCTTTCAGCCCCCGGCCACCGCATGGTCCTCCGGGGCCTTGGGCACCGCGAAAAAGTCGCGGCGGATGCGTTCGCTTTCCCTATCAATTTGTTCGCGCGTGGCGTTCAACCGCTCCAGCAGCGCCTCCGTCATTGACAGCGCCACTTCCCCTTCACCCGAAAATACCCGGTCCGCCCCCGCCGCCGCCAGCCCATGCGCCTCACGCAGGTAGCTGGTCCGCGCCATGATCTGGATCCCGGGATTCAGTTGCCGCGCCTCACGTATAACATCCATCCCCTCCACTCCCGACGAACTCAAAATAAGCGCCCGCGCACGGCCAATCCCCGCCGCCTCCAGCGTGGCGGGATGCACCCCGTCCCCATAGACCGCCTTGATTCCAGCGGCCTTCAGCTTATGCACAGTTTCCAGATTCATCTCGATCACCACCGGCTCGATCTCATTGTCCATCAACAGCCTGACCATGGTTTGACCCACCGGTCCATACCCGATGATAATGGCATGATGCCGTGTTTCCGGCCCCTGGTTTTCCCTATCTTCAAAATCCGCCCCACCCGTTCCATTGCCGCCGCCGCGTGACCTCCGCCATGCCCGCCAACGCCGGTCCAGTGGTTCCGCGGAACGATACAACAGTGGCGTCAGGGTGATGGAAACAATCGCCGCCGCCACCAACGCGTTGAAGGCCGCCTCGGATAAAACTCCCAGATTCCGCCCCATCGTGCCCACGATGAATGAAAACTCACCGATCTGTGCCAGCACAGCCCCCACCGACAAAGCAGTCTTCATCGGATAACGCAAAACCAGGGAAATCAGCACCGCCGCCAAGGGTTTGCCCACCATCACAATCCCGACCGTCGCGATCACCAGACCCGGCAAATCCATCATGGTTCTAAAATCAAACAGCATTCCCACCGAAACAAAAAACAGCACCGCGAACGCATCCTTCATTGGCAACGCATCGGTCGCCGCGCGGGTGCTGAACTCCGATCTGGCCACCACCATGCCAGCCAGAAAAGCGCCCAGCTCCATGGAAACTCCGAACAACTTGGCCGCGCCCACCGCGATACCAAGGGCAATAACCAGCACCGCCAGCGTGAACAATTCGCGCGATCCGGTTTTCGCAATATAAGTCAGCATCCGCGGGATCACCCAGCCCCCGCCGATGAAAGTGAAGGCCACCAGCGCGGCGATTTTCACCGTGGTCCACACCAGCGCCATCGCCAAACCGCCCGCTCCGCCGCCCTGTCCGGGACCGAAAACCGCCGGCAGAAGCACCAGCACAAAAACCGTTAGCAAATCCTCCACCACCAGCCATCCTATCGCAATGTGGCCGACCGGTGTATGCAGATGATTCGCCTCCGCCAACACACGCGTCAGCACCACCGTGCTGGCCACGGAAATCGCCAGGCCGAACACCATTCCCTCCGCCCAACTCCACCCGAAAAGCCGCATCACGACCATCGACAACCCCGTCGCCACAGCGCTCTGGACCAGGGCGCCGGGGATCGCAATGCGCTTCACCGCAAGGAGTTGCTTGAAGTGGAAATGCAGCCCGACGCCGAACATCAGCAATATCACCCCGATCTCCGCCATCTCCTTCGCCAAGTCCTTGTTGGCGACAAAACCCGGGGTATTCGGCCCCACCAGGATACCGGCGAGCAAATAACCAACAATAGGCGAGAGCCCTGCTTTTCTTGTCAGTAAACCAAGCGCGAGGGCGGCGGCCAGTCCGCCGGTCAATGTAAGGATAAGGTCCAGATGATTCATGTCAAAGTGGGGGGAGGATTCGACTATTGTCCCATACGCGGCCCGGCGACGTCCCGCCAACTCCTATCTGAAAAATCTGCTCCGGAACGGAGTGAGCTTCACAGGCACACGAGCCCAACGGCTGGTTAAAAAAATTCCCACACCAAATCACAGGCCTCCCGCCCAAGGCAATTTGCCACATCCGGCGGCTGCTGGCATGGTCATTTCCCCGCAAATTCCCCGGAAAGTGGTTAAAGTCGCCTGACAACGTCCGGGCACGTGTCGTGCAGAGTCAATACGGATCCGGTTCCCTCATGGCGGTGATCCACTGCCCGCCGGACCCCGAGCACCCAACCCAAAAATCCCTCCCATGAAAACCTCCCTCTCCGTTCTAACCCTGGCCCTCGCCGCCAGCGCCCTGACCGTTATTGCCCAGACCACCACCCCAGGTCCCGGCCCCGCGCCCGCGACCGGAAATTCCGGCGGTCCCTCCGCCGACCCCGCCGCAGGTGGAGCCGCCTCCATCGCGGAAACCAAATCCTCCCCAACGGCCGGACAAATCGCTCCCACCGAA
>JAQGPD010000597.1 GCA_028293305.1 Verrucomicrobiales bacterium
AAGTGGTTTCCTGATTCTCTGGAACTTTTTTTGAGTTTGTCGGCATCAGGTGAAGTCACCGCCACACATTCCTGGCCCCACCAAAGACAGCCCCGGACAGCCCCGCCGCTCAAAACTGCCCGCAGCGCACCGCCCCTCACAAACCCCGCGGCGGACGGCCGCTCAGAAAAGCTCGCCGCGGACTACCTCTTCGCAGCGCGCGCGGCGCACTCCAAAAGTGCCTTCGGCACTACCCCGTCGTCTGCTGACACCCACCACCAACGACCCACCACCCACCACCCACCACCCACCACCCCACCAAACCCAATGCCCGCAAAACCGGAAAAAAATGCCTCGCAAAAAAAGCAAAGTTTACCTAATGTTCAGCACCTCCCAAGCACTTGGACCTCAACCACAAAAGCTATGTTTTTAAGAATTGCGCGTGATATTGCGAAGCCCCAATCCTTCGCTATCCTGGATCTGCTGAAACGCTCCACCGGACTGCCGGTCAAGGATTTGGCCAAGGCGCTGAAGATGAGCTACATGGGAGTGAAGCAGCATTGTGTGGAGTTGGAGAAAAAGGGCTTCCTGGACACGTGGCGGCGTCCCGGCGATGTCGGCCGCCCGGAAAAACTTTACCGGCTCACGGACAAAGCCGGCGCTTTTTATCCCGAGGCAGGCAACGAGATGACATTGGAAATCCTCCAGTCCATCCAGCAGATCTACGGTCCCTCCGCTCCTGACAAGTTGCTGTTCAACCACTTCGCCAAAAAAACCGAAGCCTACCTGAAGAAGGTGAAAGGCCGTTCCGTCGCGGAACGCGCGGCGTCATTCTCCAAAATCCGGAATCTGGAAGGCCACTGCTCGGATGTGGAATACGACGCGGAAGCCGGCTTCCGTATCGTGGAGTTCCATCACCCCATGAAGGAAATCGCCGCGGTTTTCCCCAGCATCCGGCAGATGGAAACGCTCATGATCCAAAAGATCCTCCAAGCCGATGTGCAGCGCGTGGAGGAAAAAGCCAGCGGCCTCACCAAAGTGGCCTGGATTATTCCCACGCTCGGACACGCGTTGGCGTCCTGAGTTGGAGCGCGCAGTGGGGTCAGGGAAGCGCCGGCAGAGGCCCATATCCTCGGCCATCGCACTAGCTAACCGGCACCGGCACTCGCGCCGGCACCGGCACAGCCATGCAGACCTCCGCCACTGGAGGCTGTTCAACTTGCGGTCCTGGTGCTGAGCCGGCGGCGATAACCGCATGGGTCCTATATGACCTATAAGTCGTATAGGACCTATTTTCACATACTTGCCTCTGCCGGCATGTCTGCCAAGGCCATCCGCAGGCCCAGTTATTTTTTCTTGGAATCCGGGTTTTTGCCCCGGGCGCTATTCATTTGGCCCATGGTCATCATTTTGTGGATCTTGCCGTCAGGCATGACCGTGTAAATGCCATCATCGCCGTGGTATTCACCGGTCTCGGAGACCCAGGGCTGGTTGTTGTAACGGTAGGGTTCGGTGGGGCCGGGATCGAATGAGGTGGGCTGGATGGAGGGGAATTCCATGGCCTCTTTCAAAGTCTCGATGTCCACGGGTTTTCCGCCGGCTTCCTTCATTTCGTTGTTCAGGCGACGGAGGTGGGCACTGGTGAACCAGTCCGCCTCGTGGATGCCGTATTCCTTGAGTTCCTTGGCCCACCATTTCCAAAGGCTGGCATCGGAGGTGCCTCCTTCATCATCATCGGGTTCCTGCGGCCAGGTTCCATTGGCGACCACGTAGCTGGAAAGCGCGGCATACATGCCTTTCAGTTTATTGAGGGTATCGACCGTTTCCGCTTTGGACCGATAACTTTGATAGCCGGAGATGGAAACGGCGAGGAGAACGGCGATGATGGTTAGGACCATCATGAGTTCCGGCAAGGTAAAGGCGCGCCGGGAGAGGCGGATGGAACGGGGTCTGGGCGCTTTCATGGGGTCGCGGTGACGGGAAGGGGTCAGGGAGGAAGGGGCCTTTGTAGTGAAGCTTGGATTGGGGGCTTGTTAAAATACACAGTCCAAAAATACCTTTTTTGAACCGGCTTCGACAAGGTCAGATGTCGAGATTCCGGACGTTGAGGGCGTTGTCCTCGATGAATTGGCGTCGCGGCTCCACGATGTCGCCCATGAGAATGGTGAACATACGGTCGGCCTCCACGTTGTTATCCTCGTTCATCTTCACCTGCAGCAGACGGCGGGTGGCCGGATCCATCGTGGTGTCGAAAAGCTGGGAGGCGTTCATTTCCCCCAGTCCTTTGAATCGGCGGATTTCAACGCCGCGACGGCCGATATCGAGCACCTTTTCCAAGATTTCCGGGACCGAGAACAGCGGCATGGCCTTGTCGTCGGATTCCAAAAGCTCGAAAAGCGGTTGGTCCTGAGCGCTGAAGTGGTCCAGGGCGAGGCCTTTTTCCTGCAACTGGACCAGCAGCCGGGAGATCGCGCGGGCCTCGTGCACTTCATAAAGGCGGGCGCGGCGTTTGATGGCTGGTTCGGTTTTCGCGCCGGGCGTGGAGGGGACTTCCGTGCCTGGCGTGACGGGGCCGCTGGCGACCACGGCTCCGAGATGGAGGTCGGGATTTTCCTCACTGAAAACGCGCAGGCTGTCCTCATCCCCCAGATAATGAACGGCTTCGTCATTTCCGGTGCGGACGATGGCGAGGTATTCCGGCAGGCGGTGCGTTTCGGCATCGCGGTGGCTCATGTAGGTGTCGAAGTTTCCGCCTTGGCGATTGATGATGTCCGAGAAGCGGGCCAGGCGCATGAGCAGTTCCAAAATCTCGCGGAGCTGCGCGGCGGCGATGACATTGCCGTCCGCCAGGTTTTTGAGGCGCACTTCCTCGGCGCCGAGGTCGATGAGGATGCGGTTCAGCGACACATCGTCCTGCACGTATTCGCTGCGTTTTTTCCGCATGACCTGATAGAGCGGCGGCTGGGCGATGTAGAGGTAGCCGCGGCGGACCAGCTCCGGCATCTGCCGGCAGAAAAAGGTCAGCAGCAGGGTGCGGATGTGCGAACCGTCCACGTCCGCGTCCGTCATGATGATGATTTTGTGATAGCGCGTTTTTTCGATTTTGAACGTGCCCTCATCCTCACCGTTCCCGATCCCCGCGCCGATGGCGGTGATCATGGACTGGATTTCCTTATTTTCCAAAGCGCGGTCCAGCCGGGCTTTTTCCACGTTAATCAGCTTACCGCGGAGGGGGAGGATCGCCTGCGTCTTGCGGTCGCGGCCCTGCTTGGCGGAGCCACCCGCGGAGTCACCTTCCACAATATAAAGTTCGGAAAGCGCGGGATCCTTTTCCGAGCAGTCCGCCAGTTTTCCGGGGAGTCCGCCGCCGGTGAGCGCGGATTTACGGACGGTTTCGCGGGCTTTGCGCGCGGCTTCCCGGGCGCGGGCGGCCATGAGAATGCGCTCCAGCAGGCGCTTGGCCATGGAGGGGTTTTCCTCGAAATACTTGCTAAGACCTTCGTAGGCGATGGAGTTGACGACGGATTCAACTTCGTTATTGACCAGCTTGCCTTTGGTTTGTGAGGAGAAGCGGGGATTTGGCAATTTCACACTGAGCACGCAGATCATGCCCTCGCGGCAGTCATCGCCGGTGATGGCGGGGTCCTTGTCCTTCAGCAGGTTGTTCGCCTTGGCATAGGCATTGATGGCACGTGTCAGGGCGGTCTTGAGACCGGTTAGGTGAGTGCCGCCGTCCGCATTCGGAATGCTGTTGGCATAACATAGAATCTGTTCGCTGTAGGAATCTGTGTATTGCAGCACCACATCGCAATAGATATCGTCCTCCGGTTTCCCGGGCTCGATCTCCACGCTGCGTTTGCTGCGGATATTGATGGGTTCCGCGGGGACCACGGTTTTGTTTTCCGCCAGTTGATTCACAAATTCCACGATGCCTTTGTCATAACGGAACTTCTGATGGCGCGGTTTTTCCCCGCGTTCATCGGTGAGATTGATCGTCAGGCCCGGGTTCAGGAACGTGAGTTCGCGCAGGCGCGTGGCCAGGCGGTCGAACTGGAATTCCGTGGTCATGCGGAAGATTTCCGCGTCCGGGAAAAAGGTGATGCGTGTGCCGGTGTGGGAGGGATCGTCGAGGTCGCCCGTGATTTTCAGCGGGGACGTGGTGACGCCGCGTTCGAAGGCGATCATATAAATATGGCCATCGCGGAAGACCTCCGCTTTGAACCACTCGCTCAAGGCATTGACGCACTTGGCGCCCACCCCGTGGAGACCGCCGGAGTATTTATAGGCACCCTGGCCGAATTTACCGCCCGCGTGCAGGTTCGTGAGCACCAGCTCGATCGCCGGCAGT
>JAQGPD010000609.1 GCA_028293305.1 Verrucomicrobiales bacterium
AAAGCCGTTCCCTGACACCAACAACTCCGCCGACCTCAGCGCCGGACCAGCCACCCACCAGCCACCCACCAGCCACCCACCAACCGCCCGCCGACGCGGGGAAATGATAATTTGCCATCCTGCCTAAACAGTTGTCCGGTAAGGTCTTATGTCAGAAAAAACCAAACGGAACTTCGGGATTTGGATGGATACGCACCACGCCACCATCGTGGGCCACGATCCCTCCGGAGAAGCATTCGCCGTGCTCGCCCACGCCAAAAACCCCGGTGCCGGATCGAACTCCAACGAGAACGCCGCCCACAACCTGGAGATCACCCTCCTGCACAAATACTTCAAGGAAATCGCCAAACACCTCGAAAACGCCGACGCCGTCCACGTCACCGGCACAGGCACCGTCCAGGAACAGTTTGTGCGCTATCTGGGCGAAACCCCTCAATTCAAAAAAACCTCCGTTAGCGAAAGCACTTCGAAGCCATTAAGCGACGATGCCTTGGTCAGCCTCATCAGCACCCACTTCGCCTGATTCAAAGTTATTCCCTGGCAAACCCCTGCTTTTAAAATCCGCCCTCCTAGCCCATTTCGGGCCAGTGCAGGGCGATTTTCTTTTTCAGGAAAGCGACGCTGCGTTCCAGTTGGTCCATGCCGTCGACGCCGTCCTCGATGCTGATCCACCCGTCGAAACCTACGCGTTTGAGTTCGGTGAAAATGGCGTCGTAGTCGTTCAGACCCTGACCGATTTCGCCGTGGCGCAGGCGCTTGGCGTAGCCCATGGCGCCACCTTCCTCGCGGCGCAGATCCTCGATCGTTCCTTCAGCCAGGTAGCGGTCGCTGGCGTGCATGGTGACCACGCGGTCGGACACGCGTTTCAGCAGCTCCAGCGGATCCTCGCCGGCCAGATAGGTGTTGGATGGATCGTAGTTCACGCCAAAGTTAGGGTGCCGCACCGCGTCCACCAGCAGGCAGAAAACGTCCATCTTCTGCGCGAACTCCGGGTAGTCCCAAAAGTCGTCCTTGTAGTGGTTTTCCAGGATCAGCGTGATGCCGTGGTCCGCCGCGTAAGGGAGACAGGCGATGATGGATTCCGCCGCATAGGCGACGCCTTCCTCCACTCCGATTTCCGGCCGCCGCTGTCCGCTCAGCACCCGGCAATAGGACCCGCCGAGCGCGTGGGTCATATCAATCCATTGTATTTGTTTCGCGATCTCCGCCGCGCGGAACGCCGGGTCGGGATGCGTGAAATCCGGCGAGCAGCACATCATGGGAATCACGCGCCCCGTGTCCTCCACCTCCTGCCGGAAGCGGCTCCAGTTGCTCCGATCCGCCATTTCCAAAAACCCGGCATACCACTCCAAACCGCGCACCTCCAGGGTGGAGGCCAGAGCGATCCATTCGGAAACTTTCATGGTGCCGTCCTTGCAGAGCGCCTGCATGAAGGCTTTGGGAAAAGCGGCTAGTTGTGGCATAAAAGAAAAAACAATCTGTCCGGCCTAACGTGATGGAAGCGTGGTGCCGTCCTTGGGCGGGTTCCGGCCAATGAAGGGATGCTGCTCCAGATCGACGACCTGTCCGCTGATAGGGCCGCTTTCCTCCGCCAGCCAATAAATCGCGGCGGCGGCGATTTCCTCCGGCCAGAGAATCCGTCCGGCCGGCGCGTAAACGCGCGGCAGGTCCTCATACCAGTCATCGCGCAGGCCATGATCCCGTTTGCGCTTGGCCTCGTTTTCAGTCAGGACCCAGCCGGGATTGATCTGGTTCACACGCACCCCATCCTCACGCATGAGCGTGTCGCCAAGGTTGCGGGTGAGGGTCATCAGGGCACCCTTGCTAACACTGTAGGGCAGCAGGTCCGGCTCGCCGCTGTAGGCATTCACACTGCCGATATTCAGCACGCTGCCGCGCGTTTCACGCAGGTGGGGCAGCGCGGCTTTGATGAGAAGAAATGGCGCCACGGTATTCACCGATAACATTTTCATGAACCACGCGGCGTCGGTGTTATGAATATTCCCCTGCGCGACCAGGGCGGCATTGTTCACCACCGCATCCAGCTTCCCGAAAGTGCTCACGGCCAGGTCCACCATTTGCTGGGGAAAGCCTTCGTCGGTCAAGTCGCCCACGATGGAAACCGCGCGCCCCGGCTCGATTTCCGCCATGACCTCCGCGACCAGTTCCGGCTCCAGACCGTGGATCACCACATTCGCCCCTTCCCGCACGCAGCGCAGGGCGATCGCTTTGCCGATGCCAGTGGAACTTCCGGTGATGAGGATGATTTTGCTTTTCAGTCGCGGCATGGTTTTGCAGTCGGATGATTTCAATCAAAAAGCCACCCCGGAATCAGGGACGCAGCACACTCTTCACGACTTCGCCGCGGTGCATTTTTTCAAAAGCCTCGTGCCATTCCGTGACCGGCCATACACCGCCAATGATGGGCTTCACGTCAAATTGCCCGCTGGCCAGCAATGCGATAACCCGTTCCCAGATCGGCCAGTTATGACTGAAGCTGCCTTGCAGGGTGATGTTTTTCTGGACCAACGGATCCAAATTGAATCCCAGGGGCTGTGGGCCCCAACCCACCTTGCTGATCCACCCGGCGGGCCTGACAATTTCCAGGGCGATGCGCAGCGTGGCGCTGGCGCCGGCGGCGTCGATCACGCCATCGCAGCCGAGCCCGTCGCGTTCCTGCGCCCAGGGTTTGGCATCGCCGATGATGACTTCGCAGCCATACTGCCGCGCGATTTCCAGTCGGTGCGCGTCCTGCGGCAAACCGACGATGGCGACCTGCGCTCCGCATTGCCGCGCCATGGCGGCGCATAAAATCCCGATCGTGCCCGGCCCCAAAACCACGATGCGGTCGCCCGGCTCGATGCGTGCGTTTTTCACCACGGCATTGTAAGCCACGCAGCAGGGTTCCGTTAGGCAAGCCTGCTCGAAGGGCAGCTGATCCGGCACATGATGGAGAATGCGCGCCGGAACTTTAACATATTTTGTCATGGCCCCGTTGACGCCATAACCAAATCCTTTGCGGGTGGGATCCAGGTTGTAAAGACCGCGCCGCGTCATCGGATTGTTCTGGCTGATGATGGCGGCCGTTTCCGACACCACGCGGTCGCCTTCCTGCCAGCCTTCGACTTCTTTTCCAACTTCGACAATGTGCCCGCCAAACTCATGCCCGAGCACCACGGGATAATTCACCGGCCAGGAATGGTCCGCCGTCCATTGGTGAAGGTCCGAGCCGCAGACGCCGACATTGGCGACTTCCAGGAGGACATCGCCGGGACCAATGACCGGTTTCTCGACTTCGCGGATTTCGACGGAGCCTTTTTCAGGGGCAAAATTGACGACGGCGGCGGATTTCATGGTTTGATAGAAAACGGGAAAAAGCGGGGAAATGACAAGGAATAAAAAACTTGGGCAGTATATAATCAGCGGACCGTTTTGAAGTCAGGAACATCCTGGGCGTGGATGGCATCGCAGATCATGCGGAGCGAGGATTCGAGGTCGCCATCGGCTGTTTTGAAGGCATCGGCATCAATGGTTAGGGGAGCCCCCAAAACCACCAGCGGCGCGCCGTATTGCGGGCATTGGATCGCTTGCTCCAGACTCAATCCGCCGACGGCCTGGACGGGGATTTTCACGGCATCGACCACGGCGCGGAGCTGGTCCAGCGGGCTGGGCATGCGGTGGCCGGCGGCGGCGATCCCACGACGCTCGTCATAGCCGATATGTTGGATAACAAATTCGCATCCGAGATCCTCCAGGAACCTGGCACCCTCCACCATGTCAGGACAAATCATGTTATCGCCCATGACCATGCAGCCGAAATCAGCACCGGCTTTGACCACGCATTTGATGGTTTCCGCATGCGCGCGCGCCATGACGACCACGTGGGTGGCCCCGGCTTTAGCCATCATTTCGGCTTCGAGATATCCCCCGTCCATGGTCTTCAAATCAGCCACGACGGGGATGCCGGGAAAGGCTTTCCGCAGCGCGCAGACGCCATGCAGCCCTTCCGCCAGGATGAGCGGAGTGCCGGCTTCCAACCAATCCACACCCGCCCGGATGGCCAGGGCGGCGGTCTCCAGGGCTTCGTCTATGTTGGTGAGATCCAGCGAGATTTGAACGATCGGTTTCATGAAAAAAGGAATGCGCGGCGGCGGGTCCGCTTCATACGCGCCGCGCCGGCAATCCTTCGCGGGAAAGCGATGGAAATTGAAATCCAACACCTCCAGCACCGCCTTGGCGGCGGCTGGATTTCCTCAACTGCTAGAGTGGATTTTTTTCAAGGAACCGCCGGAGCAGGCGCGGCGGGAGCAGGCGTGGCCGGCGGGATGTATTCCGCGATGACCCGGCCGGCTTCGCAGCGGATGGCGGTAATTTTGGAAAGCCAAGTCTTCACTTTGTCATTTTTCCTGACTTCATCCAGGGCCAGGCCATCCAGGTGATTGGCGTCCAGATAGGTTTTTTTGAAGCCGGGCGTCAGGGTTTTGCCGGGCACTTCCAGGTCGCGGGTGAGCAGCATGAGGCCGATGTCTTTTTGCAGTTCCGGCCGCGCGAGGATGAATCCATTCAAATACAGCCGCTCGCCGCTGAAGGGGATGCCGTTGAGGGCCAAGGCGACTTTGACGCGGATGCTGTCGGTGATTTCCTCCACTTTGGCAATATCCTGCAACCGGCTGACGGGTTCCTGCGAGGCCAGGAGGTGATTTAAATCCGCCACGGTGAGTTCCAAGGCGGCTTTTTGTTTGGCATCGATGGCGTCGGCGAATGCTTTCAAGCGCGCCTGCAATGCCGCTTTTTCCTCGCCGGTCGGAGCCTGCGGGGCGATGGCCTGCGCCACGGGGTCGGCGAAAGTCCGGATTTCCTTCACCTGACGTGTCAGGTTCCAAATCATCCACACCCCCAAAATCAACAGCCATCCAGCGACCACCGCGATCATGATGCAGCCATTCCCCGGCTTGCCCGACGGGGCCGGAGCCGGTGATACAGCGGAGGAGGACGTCGCGGGATCGGGGTTGGAGGAAGGGGGGGATTGAGGTTCATCCGGCATGATGCCCCCACCACGAGCACGGATGGCCCGGACGCGCAACCCGGACCGAAAACCGATTGCGCCTCCCGCCGGGGGGGACTAAGGAAAACGTTCCCTTTCCCGGCGGAAAAAGATCATCCCCCGGACTCACAACATACTACCATGAGCCAGCTCGACGAATTGAAGAAACACACTGTGGTTGTTGCCGATACCGGCGACTTCGAGTCCATGCGCGCCTTCACGCCCCAGGACGCCACCACAAATCCTTCCCTCATTCTCCAAGCCGCCGAGAAACCGCAATACCGCCACCTGATCGACCAGGCCATCACCGAGCACAAAGGCAGCGCCCTTTCCGGCCCGGCGCTTCTTGATAGTGTCATCGACCGCGTGCTCATCCTCTTCGGCAAGGAAATCCTGAAAATCGTCCCCGGCCGCGTCTCCACGGAAGTGGATGCCCGCCTTTCCTTCGACACCGATGGCACCGTGACCAAGGCCCGCAAACTCATCGCCGACTACGCCAAGGAAGGCATCGCCAAAGAACGCGTCCTCATCAAAATCGCCTCCACCTGGGAAGGCATCAAGGCCGCCGAGATCCTTCAAAAAGAAGGCATCAACTGCAACCTGACCCTCCTCTTCTCCCTCGCCCAGGCCGTCGCCTGCGCGGATGCCGGCGTGAAGCTAATCTCTCCTTTTGTCGGCCGGATTCTCGACTGGTTCAAGGCTTCCACCAAACAGGAATACACCGGTGCCACCGACCCCGGCGTGATCTCCGTGACGGAAATCTACCACTATTACAAAAAGCACGGCCACCACACCGAAGTCATGGGCGCCAGCTTCCGCAACAAAGGCGAAATCACGGAACTCGCCGGCTGCGACCTCCTCACCATCGCCCCTTCCCTCCTGGCGGAACTCGCCGCTTCCGACGAGCCCCTCGTCCGCAAGCTGGACCCCGCCGCATCCGCCGCGATGGATATCCCGAAAAGCGTTTATGACGAAAAGACTTTCCGTCTGGAGCTGAACGACGACGCCATGGCCACGGAAAAAACCGCCCAAGGCATCCGCAACTTCTCCATCGATATCGTGAAGCTGGAAAAAGCCCTCAGCGCCGCCATCGCCGCCGCTGCGTGAGTTTTATCGGTTAGGCCGACACAAACCGGCCCGACTTTCCAACAACACACCAGGCTTCCCCGCGCCGGATTGGACCCGTTCCAATCCGGCGCTTTTTTTGGGGGAATGCGCCTGCGGCCGCCGTGACCAGTTAAGCCAGCGACTCAACGCCCCCACGGCTCGGGGACGAAAGCCAAGGATTGGCATTGCTGGCGCAACTTAAATTTTGGCGCAGTCTAGCCCCTGTGTTTTGGGGTCTTTAGGCCAAAAGCCAATTGCCATCGGGCCCAAATACGCCAACGGCGTTAGGGACGAAAGCCTAAGGTTGCCGTGAATGCGGCTACCCCAGGTTATTCCCCAACAAATCACACGAACCGCAACGCGGTTCCGGAAAACGGGATCGACCGGCGCTTTATGGAAAAACACCCCTAACATTCGACCCAACGCCCAACGCCCCGCGCGGCCAACCACCGGCTCACGGCACCGGATCATTGGGCAGATTTTCCTTTACCCCATAATGCCGGGCGCCGGTGCCCAGGACCCATTCCTCGAGGCCAGCATTGATCCGCGCCATCCACTCGCGCACCCGGGTTTTGGCGGAGAGATCCCAGGGCACCGGCTCGCCTTGAAAACCGGTGGCCCGGATGCCCCGCCGGTCCGCCAGCCACAGGGCGCGGGGGAGGTGGAAGTCGTCCGTGACAATCACACATTGATCCACGCCGAAGATTTCCTTGGCGCGGATGACGGAGTCCAAGGTGCGCAGCCCGGCGTAATCCAAAGAGATCGCCGCCATCGGCACTCCCCGCTCCACCAAGCCGTCGCGCATGTCGCGGGGCTCGTTGTAATCCGCTTTCCGATTGTCCCCACTCACTAAAATCCGCTTCACCCGGCCCGCTTTCCACAAGGCGGCTCCGGCATCCATCCGGGATTTCCAATGCGGATTGATCCGGCCCGAAGCCAGATTCCGGCTGGTGCCCAAAACCAAGGCCACCGGCGCGGCGGGCACGCCGGCAGGCGCGGACACGACCCGGCTCCGGCTCCGCTCCACGATCCACACATTGAATCCGACCAAAAAAACCAGTCCGGCCAAAAAGGACCAGACCAGCCATCGGAAGAGTCGTTTGATCAGCCGTTGCATCACAGGGGGTAAAACGCGTTGCTGTCCATTACCCACCCGCGCCGTCCTGTCAAACCCCCTATGAAAACGATCTTCCGTGTGCTGCCCTGGCTGCAGCGATACAAACTCCTCGCCGCCGGCCAGATTTCCTGCGCCATCGTCGGCACGCTCATGGTGCTGGTCGCCCCGAATGCCATCAAAGCCATCTTCGACGATGTCATTGCCAACAACAAACCGGAGGAGCTGCTGAAGTGGGTGCTCTTCGCCGCAGCCGCCGCTTTCAGCCGCGATTTCCTCACCACGGCGCGCATTCTTCTTAACAATACGCTGGAGCAGCACGTCATCTACGATATCCGCAGCGACCTCTACCGCCGCCTGCAAATCCTCCCTCTGCCCTGGTTCGACAGCAAGCCCACGGGCGACCTGATGACGACCGTGGCGGAGGACGTCGGTGCCATGGAGCGCGTGCTCATCGATGGCGTGGAGCAGGGCCTCATCGCCTCCATGCAGATCCTCGTCGTGGGCGGCTGGATGTTCTGGCACAGCGCATCGCTGGCTTTTGTGGCCATGATTCCCCTGCCCTTCCTGGCGGCCGGCGCGCTTTGGTATACCCGCACCGCCCGCGGCCGCTACAAGGATGTGCGCAAGGCCACCAGCGAGATGAATTCCATGCTGCACGACAACATCAGCGGCATCCGCCAGATCAAGGCCTACGGCATGGAACAGCCTGAGCATGACCGCTTTAACGCCTTCAGCCATCGCCTCCGCACCGCCACCCTGCGCGTCATGCGCGCCTGGTCCTTTTACAATCCTTCCATGAATTTCATCGGCGCGCTCGGCACGGTCCTTGTCCTGCTTTTCGGCGGTCGCGCGGTGCTGGATGGCAGCATCAGCAAGGGCGCCTTCACCGGCTTTTTGTTCCTCATGCCGTTCTTTTACGAACCCGTCGGCCGCCTCCACTCGCTCAACCAAATCATCCAGGCCGGACGCGCCGCCGCCGACCGGGTTTTTGATATTCTGGAAGCCACCCCGGAGCCGAATGCCGACACCGGTAAGCCGCTCCGCCTGACCAAAGGCCACGTCGAGTTCAATGACGTGCGCTTCACCTATTCCGGAAAAAACGCCACCCTCGACGGTGTCACCCTCGAAGCCAGGCCCGGCGAAGCCATTGCCCTGGTCGGCCCCACCGGCGCGGGAAAATCCACCATCATCAACCTGCTGACCCGGTTCTACGAATTTGATAGTGGCGACATCCGCATTGATGGCCAATCCATCAAAACCCTCAGCAAGCCCGCCCTGCGCGACGCGATCGGTTATGTCACCCAGGAGAGTTTCATGTTCAATGGCACCGTGCGCGAAAACCTCATCATCGCCAAGCGCGACGCCACGGATGACGAACTCTGGACCGTCCTCGAAGCCGCCAATGCCACCCCCTTCGTCAAGCGCCTCCCGGAACAACTCAGCACCCAGGTCGGCGAACGCGGCGTGCGCCTCAGCGTTGGGGAAAAACAACGCCTCAGCATTGCAAGGGCGCTCCTGAAAAACCCGCCCATCCTCCTCCTCGACGAAGCCACCGCCAGTGTCGACACGGAAACCGAGCGCCTCATCCAACAAGCGCTCGAGCGCCTCATGGTGAACCGCACCACCTTCGTCATCGCCCACCGCCTCAGCACCGTCCGACACGCCGACCGCATCTACGTCCTCAACCTGGGCCGCATCACCGAGCAAGGCACCCACGAGGAACTCCTCCAACAAAACGGCCTCTACGCCGACCTCTGCCGCACCTCCCTGATCGCCACCGAAGACCCCGCCCCCTAAACCAAAAGCCCCCAAAAAGGACCGCGACTTTGTAAGTCGCCCCGGCAACCTTGGAGCAGCCTCGGAGCAGCCATGGAGCAGCCTTGAAGCAGCCTTGAAGCAGCCTTGGAGCAGCCTTGGAGCAGCCTTGGAGCAGCCTTGGTGAAAAGAGAAATGTGAGGTGCACCGGAATCAAACGAGGCCGCATAGGGGCATGATGAATGAGGAACGGCAGTGGACCGGTGCTCCGGGGCGACTTACAAAGTCGCGGTCCTTCGAAACGGCCCGTGAAGAGGAACGCGACTTTGTAAGTCGCCCCGGCAGCCTTGGAGCAGCCTTGGTAAAGAGAAAAAGTAACGTGCACCGCAATCAGAAGAAGCCGCATAGAGGAAAGCTGAATGAGGAACGGCAGCGGACCGGTGCTCCGGGGCGACTTACAAAGTCGCGGTCCTTTTTTGGGAGCTTGTAAAATGGTTCGGATAATTGATAGCCTGGGAAACAAACCATGATGGAAACACCGGATTCAGGCAGAGGATGGCACGCACGAGGCTATTTGCCGCATTTTGACCGGGCTGGAGTGGTGCAGGGAATCACGTTCCGGCTTCACGATTCGGTGCCTGAGCATGTGATCGCTGGCTGGAAACGGGAACTGAATTGGATGGACCGTTCACGGCATCATGGTCCATTCAATTCAGGAAATAAGGCAGAGAATTTGAAAGGAAAATTGGTAGAATATCTGAATACGGAAGAGGATGTATATGAGCCTGCGGAAAAAAACGAGAATGAAGAACCAGGTCCAAGTCCAGGCCCAGAAGCAGAACAGAAGGAGCAGATGGCCGCACAACGAAAAGAGCTGCATCGGAGAATTGCCGTTTATGAGGATGCGGGAGCGGGAGACTGTTGGTTGAAGCGGCCGCCAGTGGCTTCAATGATGGTGGATGCCCTGACCCATTTTGATGGCCAGCGTTACAACCTGCTCGCCTGGTGTGTGATGCCCAACCACGTGCATGTGTTGACACAACCCCTGCCTGGGCATGCGGTGGGAGATGTGGTGCACTCCTGGAAGCGGTTTTCCGCCAGGGAAGCCAACCGGCAATTAAACCGGGTGGGACAGCCGTTCTGGGCTTTGGACTATTATGACAGGTGCATCCGGCACGAAGCCCATTTTGAAAGAGCCCGGAACTACATCCATCGGAATCCCGTAAAAGCCGGCCTGTGCGCAACCCCGGAACAATGGCCCTGGAGCAGTGCCGCCCGGACTAACAAATAGAACGCATTAGTCCGCTTGTGAAGAGGAGCGCGACTTTGTAAGTCGCCCCGGCAGCCTTGTTGCGGCCATGGAGCTGCCTTGGAATGGTGGGGACGTGGGGAATGGAGGGTGGGTTTAGGCAGGGGGCGGGGTTAGGCAG
>JAQGPD010000568.1 GCA_028293305.1 Verrucomicrobiales bacterium
AAGGCGGGGCATTTTGGTTTAGAATTTCAGACTACCACGACTGGCACCATTATCTATCTGCCAAGTTCCATGTTCCACCAGGAGTCTGGCAGGATAATCTGGATACGCCGCAAACAAGATCCAGGACAGGCCTGGGACATCCCGCCCCCTGAAACAGATGATATACTCCACTACAAAATTTTACTGTATCTGGTTATGGCTACTGCGTTGGCCCAGCCGCTTAAGGCGCAAAAACCTGACCTGCAGGGCATGACAACCGATCAGTTGCAGGCCTGGATCCAAACGACAAAGGGAGGCCAGAAAAGCGCTGAAATTGTTGCATCCATTTTCAACACCGGTCGGAAGGAATTGATAGCAAAGTGCTATGAATTTCCCGTAACAGCCAGCAGTATGAGGGAACTCGTGGTAAAATTGCCCGATTCACCCGAAAAAGACGCTATCGTGATCAGCATTCTGAGATGCAACAGTCCGTATTTCCCGAAGAAACCGAATCCTTATGTAGCCGATGTGCGGCAGGGGAGTATTGAGCCTTGGCCAATCGAGCCCTTCCGGAGCGTGATCAAAAAGTGGTTGCCGGAGGAGAAGTTGGATAAGTCCATCATGAATACGCCTGAGGCCCGCCAATTGCTGGCGGCCAAACTGGAGGCAGCCATCGACGGGAAGCCTTTGCCGGGACCGACGACGGAAAATACTTCAAAGCCTGCGAATCCGGGAACAAACCCCGAGTCCGCAGCCGGAAAATGGACGCAAAAGCCGGCCGATCCTGACGCAACGGCCACTCCTATCAATCCAGAAGGGGGCAGTCAATCGTGGTGGCTTCCCGTGTTACTCGGCCTGATCGTTTTGTCGCTTCTGGTGCGGTGGAAAGCCAAAGCTGGCAGGCAATTGTAGATATATCCCTCCCCAAGCCTCGGGCCGCATTATCACGCCCTGGACGCCGGAAACCTTCCCGGAACTCACCCTTCCACTGCACGCCGCCTTCCGCACGTTGGGGGCCTGATCACTCCGGAACAACATCCAGGCCTGGACTGGGACATCCCACCCCTTGAAACTGATGAAAATACTCCGCTACAAGATTTTACTGGTTCTGGCTATCCATCCTGCATTGGCTCAGCCACTTCAGGCACAAAAACTTGACCTGCAGGCCATTACACCCGATCAATTGCAAGCATGGATCGCAACGACAAATAGCGGCGGGGAGAGCGCTGAAATTGTTGAATCCATTTTCAACACCGGTCGAAAGGAATTGATAGCCAAGTGTTTCGAATTTCCCGTGACCGCAAGTGCAATAATGGAAAAAATTATCCAATCTCCGGATTCACCCGAAAAAGACGCTATCGTGATCAGTATCCTGAGAGGCAACAGTCCGTATTTCCCGAAGAAACGGAACCCCTATGTGGGCGATGTGCGTCAGGGAAGTATTGAGCCTTGGCCGGTCGAGCCCTTCCGAAGCGTTATCAAAAAGTGGCTGCCGGAGGAGAAGTTGGATGAGTCCATCATGAATACGCCTGAGGCCCGCCAATTGCTGGCGGCCAAACTGGAGGCAGCCATCGCCGGCGTGACTTTGCCTGCACCCGCGCCGGCGGAAACCTCACAGCCCGCGAAGCCGGGATCAACCACCACGCCTGCTGCCGTGGCAGGCATGGAAAAGCACTCCGCCCCTGCCCCAAGTTCATCCCCGGCCAATCCTCCTGCGAATCACCGGTTGCGGTGGTTTGCAGGGTTGGTAGCCCCCATCGCTATTTTGCTGCTTGTGCGATGGATAGGCAAATCAGGCCGTCCTCTGTAGAAATATTCCGCCACGATCCGCGGGCTGCATTTCCACCGCCCCACCCCGCCTCCCGGAGGCGGGAAACTTTCCGGGAAACCACCCGCCTGTCCTGAAGGCCGATGCGCGGGGCCGCGATCTTTGGTTTCCACATGGCGCACCACGGCTCATGGGGCCGGTTAAAAAAACGGGCTGTTTTATTGAACGAAAGTATCGCTAGCCTTGCCAAAGTTTGCTTTAATACCGGAGAGGCTTTCGGCATCGGATGGCCTTTAGAAACCGCCGGCAAAATCCCGACCTTCCCTTCCCATGCAATCCATCAAGCGCTTTATCCTGACATTTTTGGTGATGGCCGCGCCACTTTCCGCGAAGGAGCCTGACTCAAAAAGTTTTGCCCGGACCTCCGCTTATGAAATGAAACCGGGGGATGTGGTGCGGATCGACTATACCAGCCGTGGCTGTTTCCATTGGGCTCATCATGAATTGGTCCTCACAAGGACGGAGAAGGGGGTTTCCCTGACTGGAGCCAACCTGCAGTTGCCCGCCGATGAAAAAACCAACAAACCGGTGGAGGGCGAAAAGAAGAAATGGCGCTCAGTGGACCTCACCGAAGACCAACTGGCCCGGATCGACCGGACCTTCGAGTATCTCCGCAACTGCGGCCGGGGCGGTTGCACCACGGTTAATAACATAACGCTCACGCAGACCCGCGCTGGAAAGACCATTGCGAGTGAATCCATGGTGGATGCGACCTGCCACCTTGGCTCGGATGGGAAAACGATTTCCTTCGCCGAGCTCATCGCCCTGATTTCCCCGAAAACCGATCCATAGCGCGCAAGGTCCCAATGCCCCACGTCCACCCGAATTCGAAACCGGCTGTGAAACCTGGTTTTACCATCCCGATTGACCCCGGGACAGGCAGGTGCCTCAGCATGGAAGCCCTGCCGACCCAGGCGTTGCGATGCAGTCAACCTTGGCCAACTTGAGCGCAGCAGCATGTCCTCCCACACTGAACCACCGGTCTCCGAGGCCGATTGCCGGAGCCTGAATAACAAACTGGGACGGCGCATGCGCTCGCTGTGGTGGCCCGGCCGCAGGCTGGAGCTTGCCACTGAAAGCTTCGCGCTGGGTCAGGCCTGCCGTCAGGTTGGTTGCACCGGACTGGCCGCCGAATGTTTCCAACGCGTCCGGATATTGCTGCCTTCGAAACATCCGGACGCTTCGAAGACCGCATTGGCATCATTCGCCCTGCTTGCAGCGTCCCATAACCACTTGGGAATGATGTCGCTGGACGAGTGCAGGCCGGATGACGCCCGTCCGGAGCTTGAGGAAGCCGTCCGCATCCGCTCCGAACTTCGCGATTTATTCCCGGAGGAGCGCGAAAATGAAGTGTATCTTGGCGGGGCGCTGTGCAACCTGGGGCACTCCCTTGCGGATTCCCATCCCCGCCAGGCCGCCGGATATTACGAACAAAGTCTGGCCGTGCTGCGCCACCCCACCCGGGGATGCAACTGCAGCTACTGGGACGAGGCCCGCCAATCCTGGTGGTGCGAGCAGCTGGAGTCCCTGGGGGACGTCTTGGGGCTGCAGTGGGTTTTCCTGGCACCTTGCTTCATTGACAACGCCTTGCAGGGGCTTGCCTCCCTCACGCCTGATCCCGGACCACCGCCCCAAAGTCAAAAAGCGGAATAATTTTCACCCGGCGGGCTCCAGTGCCCGCACTTCCGGCGGTGGGACGCGGCAGCCGGGCATCAGTGGAGGGAGTTGGATTTTTGAATTTAGTTCAGTTTTCCTGAATATAAACATTTTGTGAAATTTAATACACTTCACTATTCCCGCAAAACCCCGGACCGACCGGGAGAATGCCGGGCTGGTCCTGTTCCCTTCCATTTTATCCCCGGCAACCGAAGCAAAAGGCCGCCGCCGCCTCCGACAAATCCCGCTCCGCTCCGCCACAGGCCCGCTTGGGGAGCGCGGAAAACGTGAAAATTCCGTGACGTGAAAAAAAACGAATTTTTCCCGTTACAAACTGGCGCTCCAACGGCTAAGCATACGGACGTGTTCCCGGGGTTCCCCCGTGGACCCCTTTTGACATTTTCCGCCCCCATCGATTTTCCCATGCTTCACCGCCTGAGACTGACCTCCGTTCCCTGCCTGGCAACGCGCCTGCTTCCCTTGGCCGCCCTCATGGCCGGTCCCTTGCAGAGCCATGCTCAACCGACCATCGTCCAGCAGGAAACCCAACGCCGCGTTTCCCTCGCGCAGGAGGCGGAAAGCCTTGCCGCTGAAGGAGATACTGCGCTCGCTGCCGGAAAAACCGCCGAGGCCGTGAACCGTTACAGCGCCGCGCTGGATCGCATCCCGCAGAGCGCCGCCAGTCTGGCTCCCGCCCGCCAATCCGTCGTGGAGAAATTCGCCGACGCCTCTGTCTCCCTCGCGCGGGAACTCGGGGAAAAAGGCGAACTCGACCGCGCCCGCGCCGCTCTGCAAGCCGTTCTGGATGAACGCGCCGCCCCAGGTTACCCGCCCGCCAAAGAGTTGCTCGAAAAACTGGACGACCCGGATCTTTACAATCCCGCCCAGCGTCCCGGTCACTACGCCCAGACCCAGAAAGTCGCCACCCTTTTCACCCTCGCCCAGGGCATGGTGGACATCGCGGACTACAAAGCCGCCCGGCAGGCCTACAATCAAATCCTGGCGGTCGACTCCACGAACACCGCCGCCCGCCGCGGAATGGAACGCGTTGAAAAACTGATCAACAACCACCTCCGGGCCGAGCGCGACTACACCCGCGCCAAAATGATCAACGAGGTGGACCGCCAATGGGAAACCACCGTCCCCACCGGCCCCCGCACCCCCGGCACCAGCCTGCCCTCCGGCGCGGAACTCACCGGTGGCGACGTGGATTCCACCGCCCGCCTGAAAATGGCCACCCTCATCATTGACCGCGTCGCCATGGCGGACAGCCCCCTCCCGGAAGCGCTCGCCTACCTCGCGAAAAAAAGCCAGGAGGTGGACACCGCCGAAACCGACCCCAACCTGAAGGGCGTCAACATCATCTTCAACTCCGCCGGCAAGCCTGCCTCGGATTTCAAAACGGTCACGCTGGACCTCCGCTCCAGCTCCCTTGGCGACGTCCTGCGCTCCCTCACAGGCCTGACCCAGACCCGCCTCAGCATCGAAGGCAACACGATCACCGTTTCCCCCATCGGTGCCGGCAACCGCATCGTGACGCGTATTTACCGCGTCGCCCCCGGCTTCCTGACCAAGGCGGGCAGCGCCACCGTGGACGCCGGCAGCACCGACCCCTTCGCGGCCGGCGATGCCAAGGTGGATTCCGGACTCAAGATCTCCCGCATGTCCGCCAAGGAATGGCTGATTCAAAACGGCATTCCTTTCCCCGATGGAACGTCCGCCGACTACTCGGCCGGGTCGAACCAGCTGATCGTCCGCAATACGGAGGAAAATTTGGACCTCGTCCAAACCGCCGTGGACAGCACCACGGACAAAACCCAGCGCCAGGTCATGGTGAAGGTCGTGCTCCTGAAAGCGGAGCAACGCCGCCTCCAGGAACTGGGCTATGACTGGCTCATGGACCAGGCCAGCCTCCTCGGAAAAGGAGTTTACGCCGGCGGCGGCACCTTTGGAAACGCGGTCACCCGCGGCAGCGGAAACGGAGCCAACTACGGGCTCCTCCAACCGAACACCGGCACCACGGCCGTCCCCATCGGCAACCAACCCGTCACCGCCAGCCTCCGCGGAGCCTTCGAACTCCAGACCCTGCCCACCATTGATGACCTCATCAGGGACGGCTCCGCCAGCGCCGGCCTCACCGCCAGCCGCAGCCCCGCCATCCTCTCCGCAGCGGGCGTTTTCACCTCCCCGCAGTTCCAAGGCATCCTCCGCGGCCTGGACCAAAAATCCGGCTTGGACCTCTCCATCGCCCAAACCCTGATTCTCAAAGCCGGCCAACGCGCCACCGCCTCCTCCACCCGGACGGTCCGCTTCCCCACGGAATTCGATCCTCCGCAAATCCCCCAAACCATCACGGGCGGCCCGGTTTTCCGGGATCCGACGGACGGCCTTCTTTTCCAACTTCCCGACACCTCCACTCCCCCGGTCACGCCGACCACGCCGCAATCCTTTGAGGATAAGGACACCGGATCCAGCGTGGAGGTGGAAGCCACCGTCGGGGACGACGGGGTGACCGTGGACCTGAACCTCGCCGTGGTTTTCCGCGAGTTTGATGGATTCATCAACTTCGGCACGCCGATCACGGCGAACGGCCAGATTCTGACCCCCAACAACATTTTCCAGCCCGTCTTCTCCGACATCAATGCCACCGCCCAGGTGCAGGTCTATGATGGAGCCACGGTCACCATCGGCGGCATCAGCGACGGGAAATACGAAACCATCGAGGACAAAATCCCCCTGCTTGGCGACCTGCCCATCGTGGGCCGGTTCTTCCGCAGCGACGTGACCAAGGTCACCCGGAAAGCAGCGATTTATTTTGTCACCGTCAAGGTCGTGGATCCCGGCGGGCTGGGCGTGCAGGAATCCGCCGCCGCCAGCGAGCAACAAATCGCCGCGCCTCCCGGCCCCTGAACCTGATCCCCGCGAAAAGCGGCAAGCCCTTGTGGCCCAACGATTGTGAGTGATTTCAATTCCCATTCCACCCAGGATGAGGACCCCCAGCGGCACCGCGGACTTCCCACTCCGCGTCCCGAGGGAGGCCCTCCCAAACCCTTGCCGGACGAACCGGCCGCTCAAATCTCTCTCGAGGAAATGATGGAGCGCCTGCAACGCTCCGGAAAAATCAGCTCCGGAACCTCCGCCCCCGGCAGCAGTGCCCCTTCCTCTTCAGGAAGCGGAGGTGAAAGCCGGTCCGGCCGCCGCCGTCGTTCGTCGTCCTCCTCGTCCTCGTCATCCTCAAACCCCGACTCGGCTTCGTCGGCCGGTTCCACTGCCTCCTCCTCCAGCCGGTCGTCGGCCTCCGCCGGTGGTTCCCGATCCCGCGGGTCCTCCCACTCGGACCGTCCGGCCTCCGATCCCGCATCCTCTCCCTACCGCGCGGAAGACGAAAACAGCCTGCGTTCCCGCACCGTTTTGCCGGCACCCCGTCGCCCGCTGAACCCCACGGAGGAGCGGGAGGATTTCCCAAAAACGCCCCGCGTGGCCATCGCCTCCCAAGGGAAAAAAAGCAAAGCGTGGCTTTATCTCCTGATCACCCTCGCCCTGCTCGGCCTGGGCGGATGGATCGGCGTCCGCCAGTTGAACCGGGTGAGGATCGAAGGCGAAGGATTCCGGGTAAACGCCGCCAGACGGATTTCGGAATTGATAGGGCGCCCCCTTTCCATTGCCCGCTTCCGACAGTCCGGCCCGGACGAACTGACCACCGCCTCCTTCAAGCTCACGCCCAACCATCGGGACCTGCTGGAGAATTTCGACGTCTCGACCCTGAATCTCCGCTTCGCCCCGGGCTCATGGTTGGCGGACGACTGGGCGATCCGTGATCTCCGCATCAACCAAGCCAACCTCAGCTTCCAGCCCGCCAAACCCATGGATCAAAAGTCCATGTGGGAGGCTGCCCCGGCGCCTTTCGACCGGGGTGCCTCCAACCAGGGATTCCGTCTCAGCATGACATCGGACCCGGCCTCCGTGCTGGTGGAGACCGGTCGCTTCGAGGAGCTGAATTTTACTTGGCCAGGACCAACGGGAAAACCGGAATCCCTCACAAAACTTCAGGGGAATTTCAACGTCTCCGGCCCCACTTTGACTATGGAAATCGCCGGTGGCCTGCTGGACACCGCAGCCTGGCCGGCCTTCGCCCTCCGGCAGGCGAACGCCCGCCTGACCGGCACCAAACTCGAAATCGTCAGCGCCCGTCTCGGCTTTACACCGGATCATGACGTCCGGCTCACCGGCACCGCCGACCTCGTGCCGGACGGAAAAATCGACCTCAAGGCGGACATTTCCCCGGTGCTGCTGAAACATTTTCTGCCGACCGCCTGGGCCAACACCGTCATGGGAAGCTTCGAGGCCCCGGAGGCCGCATGGCTGAGTCATTTCAAAGACGGCCCGCCTGCCACGCTGAGCGGCCCTTTCCGCGTGAAGGGACTCGTGCTCCGCACCCTGCCTTTTGTGGATAAAATCGCCACCATTCTCCGCAATCCCACCCTCGCCCTCATGGAATTCCCCGTGCTGACGGGCAAATTCGCATGGACACCCGGCGGCACTTACCTGACGGACCTCTCCGCAGTCTCCAAGGACGAACTCCTCCGCCTCAAAGGCAGGGTGACTTCCCAGCCCGGCGAAAACCTCTCCGGCACGCTCACCGTGGAAGCCCGCGATACCTTATTCATCGGCCTGCCGCCCGGCTCGGAGTCGTTCTTCACCCCGTCCGGAGAGGAAGGCTGGCGCTCCCTCACATTCAATATCGGCGGATCGGAAAATGCCATCACCGACACCATCGAAATCGCCAATCCCTCCGTCATCCGCAGCCGCCCCGCCTCCGCCACCCATTCCTTCGACGAACCCCGCATGTCCCTTCCACCGGGCACCCCGCTTCCCAAATCCGCCCTTCCCGCCCCGGCGCCTTCCGCAGCGGCCAATCCAGTTCCGGTTCCGGCGGTTCCCGCTGCGACCCCTCCAACGCCGCGCCCCGCTCCCCGGCCGGCAACGGCGCCCGCCGCCCCGCGCCCGCCCTCGGATGCCGAACTGGAACGCAGCTTCAATGATATCCTCGGGCGCTGACACCGTATTGGTTTACCTGGCAGTCGGGCGGTTAGTCTGCCGTGCGTCATTCGTCTGTCATCCATCCGTCCGTCCGCCTGTCCGTCCGGTATTCTGTTTCTCATTTTCTCCGGTTTTGTCGAACACGCCCCGCCCCGCTCCAGTTTTCGGGCTTCCGTCGGAGTAACTTTCCAAGCTCCGGGCAAGCCGCCGGAAACTAACCATTTTAAAACTCGAACTCTTAAATCCCCATGCGTTTTTTCCCGATCCTGTTGGCCACCGTCCTTGGCCAACTCCCGGCCTCCCTGCACGCGGCGGACCCCACGTCCCCTGCCCCGCCAGCCCCGCCCACCACTCAGGCCGCTCCGGTCCCGCCTGCTCCGGTTCCAACCGCTCCGGTCCCCCCTGCGGCCATGGCCACCAAGCCAACCCGTGGCCCTTACATCCAATGCGCCACGCCGACCGGGATCAAAATCGTTTGGCGCACCCGCTCGGAAGGCGTGCCGATGGTCCGCTTTGGCCTGAAACCCGACGTCCTGGACCAATCCCTCCCCTTGGACCAAATCCGCATCCTCCGACCGGAAGTCGAACTCCCGGAGGACTCCAAGGATCCCGCCCTCAACAGCGGCCCTCCCGGGACCCGGCAGTTCGAAGCCGAACTCACCGGCCTGCTTCCCGATACCCTTTATTATTACGGAGTTGGCCAGGATAACAAAGCCCTCGCCACCCCCGCCGACGGCTTCTCCTTCCGCACCCTCCCCACTCCCGGCACCGCCCGGAACGCGCTCTTCTGGGTCGTCGGCGACAGTGGCACGGGCAACAAAGTCCAACTCGCGGTCCACACCGCCATGCGGGATTGGCTCAAAAAGGAAAAACGCACCCTGGACGGCTACCTCCACGTCGGCGACATGGCCTACGGATCCGGCCTCGATTCGGAATTCCAAGGCTACTTTTTCGAGTCCTACGCGGATACCCTGCGCAATACCGTTTGCTGGCCCGCGCTCGGAAATCACGAAGGCCGCCACTCCAGCGGCGCCACCGCGACCGGTCCTTATTTTGATGCCTACGTCTGCCCCACGCTGGGCGAATCCGGCGGGGTGGCCAGCGGAACGGAGTCCTATTACTCCTTCGATTTCGGAAAAATCCACTTCATTTGCCTCAATTCCCATGACCTCCCGCGCGATCCCGCCGGCACCATGGCCCAATGGCTGAAGGCCGATCTCGATAAATCGAAAGCGGACTGGCTCATCGCTTTTTGGCATCACCCGCCCTACACCAAGGGATCGCATGACAGCGACAAGGAGCGCCAACTCGTTGAAATGCGCTCCATGATCATGCCCATTCTGGAATCCGGCGGCGTGGACCTCGTCCTCACCGGGCACTCCCACATCTACGAGCGCTCCATGCTCATGGACGGCGCCTACGCCACGCCCACGGTCGCGGAAAATGTGATCCTCAATGACGGCGACGGCCAACCCTCCGGCAACGGGGCCTACCGCAAAAGCGCCGGCCTCAACCCCAACGGAGGCACCATCCAGGTCGTCGCCGGCCATGGCGGCACCACCCTTTCCCGCAAGGAAAAACCCAGCCCGGTGATGCGCAGCACCATCATGGAGTTCGGCTCCGTGCTCCTGGACCTTCAGGGAAATACCCTCAACGCCCTCATGCTCAACTCCGACGGCGCGGTGCGGGATTCCTTCCAACTGATCAAGGAAGGTCAAGTCTCCACGCAACGCATCGCCAAACCATGGTCCCCCCCCATCCTCGCCGGTGCCCGCACGCTGCCGATCAAAGGCGCGGACAATGGCAAGGACACCAAGGAATCCATCCCCCTCGTCCTCAGCCCGGCCGCCACCACCCTCATCCCCCAAGGCGCTGATTGGCAATACCTCACGAACGCGAAACCCGGCTTCGGCTGGCAGGAACCCGGCTTCAGCCCCACGGGTTGGCTCACCGGAAAAGCCGGATTCGGCTACAGCGACAACGACGACGCCACGGTCCTCACGGACATGCGCGGCCATTACAAATTCCTCTGCCTCCGCCACGAATTCACCCTCAACGGCAACGAGCGCCCCTACCAATTCCGCCTCAATGTCTCCTACGATGACGGCTTCATCGCCTACCTCAACGGACTGGAAGTCCTCCGCGTGAACGCCGAATCCGGCTCCCTCGACTCCGTCCGTGGCGTGGCCCCGCACGAGGCCAATAAAAAATTCGAGGTCTTCCCACTCGATATCCCGCCCGGCCTCCTCCGCATCGGGCCCAATGTCCTCGCCATCGAAGCCTACAACGACGACCTCGACAGCAGCGACCTCTCCATCCATCCCAGCCTCCACCTGGAGCCCAAAGCCCCCGCCAAACCCAAGTGAGCCCGTGGAGGTCAAAACCCGGCATTCCCTTGACCGGGAATGACTTGCGCGACCTCATCCACATCCCTGTGAAATGTCCGCAGGCCTCCCCCGGGTTCACCAAACCCGCTTTTTCCCAAACAAGAAACGCGCCCGGTTTTCGAACAAAATAGCCGGCAGTCTTTCAAAAGGCGGACACCCCTTCCAGCCCATCCCCCGCCCCATGTCCGACCTCACCCCGCCCCCCGTCTGGTGGAACGGCCAGCTGCTGCCGGAATCGGAAGCCCACCTTTCCGTCCAATCCCAAGGCTGGCTCTGGGGCCGCGGCCTTTTCGAAACCATCGCCATCCGAGACAACCAGGCCCTGGCCCTCACCCGCCACCTTGCCCGGCTTCACGCCTCCGCCCCCCGCCTCGGCCTCCAGCCCCCGGACGAGTCCACCCTGCGCGACGCCATTGCTGCCGTCCTCGCCGACTGCCCGCCCACTCCGCACCGCCTGCGCCTCACCCTCACCGGAGCGGAGGCCCCCGGACTCGACCTCACCCCCACCCCCGGCCAACTCCTCATCCGCCGCCAACCCATGGAATCGGCACAGCCCGCCGAACCCGCAATTCTCCTGACCGTGCCGTGGCGGCGCAATGAATTCAGCCCGCTCTCCGGCATCAAATCCACCAGCTACGCCGAAAACGCCATCGCCCTAGCCCACGTGAAAGAGCGGGACGCCACCGAAGCCCTTTTCCTCAACACCGCCGGCGACCTCTGTGAGGGCGCGGTCTCCAACCTGTTCCTGATCAAGGACGAAAACGTCTTCAC
>JAQGPD010000048.1 GCA_028293305.1 Verrucomicrobiales bacterium
AACCCCCTTATGTCACCCCCCCACATCAGCGTTCTGGATCTCTTCACCATCGGCATCGGCCCCAGCAGTTCCCACACCGTCGGCCCCATGCGCGCGGCCGGCGCCTTCGTCTCATTGCTGGAAAGCCTGGGCCACCTGGCAAAAACCCGCCGCGTCATCGCGGAGCTTTACGGTTCCCTCGCGCTGACCGGAAAAGGCCATGGCAGCGATACCGCGGTGCTCCTGGGCCTGGAGGGTGCCACGCCCGAAACCGTGGATGTGGACGCCATTGCCTCCCGCATCGCGGAAGTCCGTCAGACCGGCAGGATCAAACTGAACGGCACCACCGACATTCCATTCACCGAGAAAAAGGACTTGTTATTCCACCGGGCGGAATCGCTGCCTTTCCATCCCAATGGCATGCGCTTCACGGCGGTGGATCAGGAAAACGCGACCTTGTTATCCCGGACCTACTACAGCGTGGGCGGAGGTTTCATCATCGATCCTCCGGACGCCGCCGCCGCTGTTTCGCCGCCGCCGGGCCCAGCCGTTCCCTATCCCTACCAAAACGGCGCGGACCTCGTTCTCATGGCCACCAGGGCGGGTCTGAGCATCAGCGGCGTGACCCTTGAAAACGAAAGTGCCTGGCGGCCCGCCGCCGAAACCCGCAGCCGCCTCCTGGCAGTGTGGCGTGCCATGCAGGCCTGCGTGGATCGGGGTTGCCGGACGCGGGGCACCCTGCCTGGCGGATTGAAAATCGAGCGCCGCGCCGCGGGCATTTTCCAGGATCTGACCACGAATCCGGAAGCGGGTCTGCGCGATCCCCTGACTGTTTTGGACTGGGTGAGTCTGTGGGCCATGGCCGTGAACGAGGAGAACGCCGCCGGCGGGCGCGTGGTCACCGCGCCCACCAACGGAGCCGCCGGGATCATCCCCGCCGTGCTCCATTATCTTGTCAGGGTGAACCGCGCCGCCGACGACGAACTTATTGTCAGGTTTCTGCTGACGGCCGGGGCGATCGGTTTGATTTATAAAAGGAATGCCTCCATTTCCGGAGCGGAGGTGGGTTGTCAGGGCGAGGTCGGCGTCGCCTGTTCCATGGCCGCCGGAGCCTTGGCGGAAGCCTTGGGAGGCACGGTCGCGCAGGTGGAAAATGCGGCGGAAATCGGCATGGAACACAACCTGGGCCTGACCTGCGATCCCATTGGCGGCCTGGTCCAGGTCCCCTGCATTGAGCGCAATGCCATGGGTGCCGTCAAAGCCATCAACGCTGCCCGCCTCGCCCTGCGCGGCGACGGCACGCATCACGTTTCGTTGGATAAAGTGATCGCCACCATGCGCCGCACCGGGGCGGACATGAGCACGAAATACAAGGAAACCTCCCGCGGCGGACTCGCGGTCAGCATTCCGGAATGTTGATAGTCCCACGCCTTTTTCAAATTTCCCTCCGGCCACCCGTCGCCAACCCGGCCCCGCCCCAAGCCTCCCACTATCAACATTCCCCCTCCACCCGCCATGAATCCTTCCCTGCCCGCCCGTGCCGCTGAAATGGCCCGCAAACTCCAGCTCCGCGCCACTGCCCTGCAGACTCCCGCGGAAAAACGACAGCAGGCTGAGCTCGACCGCATGCTGCAGACGCCGTCCGACAAGGCCACCCTCGTCCAACTAACGGATCAGGCTTTCCGCCCGCACGCCCCGGCGCGCGTCGCGGACCAGTTCGCCCACATCCTGGATGTGCAGGGCGTGCCCCGTTTTTTCAGCGCCATGGACCGCGCGATGCTGCGTGGATTTCAAACCTTCGGCGGATGGTTGCCGGGCGTGTCGGTGGCCATGGTGAAAGGCCACATGCAGCAGGAAACGGCCAATGTTATTCTGCCCGCGGAACCGGATGTGCTGGCCGGCCATCTGCGCCAACGCACGGTCCAGGGCGTGCGCATGAATGTGAATTTTCTTGGCGAAGCCATCCTCAGCGAAGCCGAAGCGGAACGTCGCCTGACACTTTATCTGGATGCCCTCCAGCAGCCTGAAACCGAGGTTTTTTCCGTGAAAATCTCCACGCTGTATTCGCAGATGTCACCCATCGCCCGGGAGCACACGGTGCGCACGCTTTGTGATAGGCTGGAACGGCTTTACCGCAGCGCCGCCCGCTGCTTTTTTGCCAGGCCGGACGGAACCAGGGTGCCCAAATTCATCTATCTTGATATGGAGGAATACCGCGACCTCAGTCTGACCTGCGAGGTTTTCATGCGGACTCTGGACCGCCCGGGCTTGGAAAAAATCCACGCCGGCATTGTGCTGCAGGCTTACATTCCGGATTCCTGGCGCTGGCAGCAACGGCTGAACGCCTGGGCCCGGAAGCGCCGCGAGTCCGGCGGCGGCGGCATCACGCTGCGCATCGTCAAAGGCGCCAACATGGAAATGGAACGGCATGAGGCGTCGGTGCGCGGCTGGCCGCAGGCGCCCTTCGAAAGCAAGATGGAGACTGACGCCAACTACAAACGCATGGTTCACGAAGGCTTCCTTCCTGACAACCTGGCGGCGGTGAAGCTTGGCATCGCCTCACACAATTTGTTCGACGTGGCTTACGCGCTCGTGCTGGCGGACGAGCACGGAGCCGGCGACCGCGTGCAGTTTGAAATGCTGGAGGGCATGGCCAACCACCAGCGCCGCGCCCTTTTTGAGGAAGCTCCGAATTTGCTGCTGTATGCCCCCGTTTGCCACAAGGAGCACTTCCTCAGCGCCATCGGCTATCTGATCCGGAGACTGGATGAAAACACCGGCCCTGACAACTTTTTGCGCCACACTTTCAAGTTGGTTCCAGGCAGTCCCCAGTGGACGGAGCTGGAAAAGGGCTTCCTGGCATCCTTCGATCTCCTGCCCACCCTGACAGATTCTCCGCGTCGCACCCAGGACCGCCGGCGCGAGACGGAATTCCCGCCGCCCCCGGCCGCTTCCTGGCAACATTTCCAAAATGAAGCGGACACCGACTGGTCCCTGCCCCATCATTCGGAATGGGCGGAATCCATCCTGACAACCTGGCGCCAGCGCTGCATGGAAATCCCTATCGTCATCGATGGCCGGGAAATCCTGACCGACCGCCCGGTGGTCGATGCGCGCGACCCCTCCCGCCCCGGCGTGCCTTCGGCGCACTGCCGGCACGGGCTGCCGGAGGATGTCGAGTCCGCCGTGCAATGTGCCGCGCGCGACGACAGCGGTTGGCGGAAAAAATCCCCACGGGCCCGGAAGGATGTGTTGCGCCGCGTCGCCCAGGAACTGCGATTGGCCCGCGCGGAATTGATGGGCGCGGCTTTGGCGAATGGCGGAAAAACCCTGGCGGAATCCGACCCGGAAGTCAGCGAAGCCATCGACTTTGTGGAATTCTATGCGGACAATGCCCGCTGGTTCATGGAGGACTGCGGACCGGATTTGAAGGCGGAAGGAAAAGGCGTGGTGGTTGTGGTGCCGCCTTGGAATTTCCCCATCGCCATTCCCTGCGGCGGCATCGCGGCGGCGCTCGCGGCCGGAAATACGGTTATTTTGAAACCGGCTTCCGACGCCGTTTTGCCCGCCTGGGAGCTGTGCCGGTGTTTCTGGCGCGGCGGCGTTTCGCAGAAAACCCTGCAATTTCTTCCCTGCTCCGGAGGCCGCGAGGGAGCGGTCCTGACACGGCATCCTTTGGTCAGCGCGGTCATCCTGACAGGTGGCACGGCCACGGCTTTGAGCATGCTGGATGCCAAACCGGACATGCCCCTGAGCGCGGAAACCGGCGGAAAAAACGCCACCATCGTCACGGCCCTGGCGGACCGCGATCTGGCGGTGAAGGATGTCCTGCATTCGGCTTTCAGCCACGCGGGACAGAAGTGCTCCGCCACTTCCCTGCTCCTGTTGGAGGACGAAGTTTATGACGATCCCGAGTTCCGCAGGCTGTTAGTGGAGGCCGCTGAAAGCCTGACAGTGGGATCGGCCTGGGAGGCATCCACCAAAATGGGACCCCTCATCCGGCCGCCCTCCGGCGATCTCGCCAACGCCCTGATGACATTGGAAACCGGCGAGTCCTGGGCGCTCATGCCGCGCCGCATGCAAGGCAACGATTGCCTTTGGACGCCGGGCATCAAGTGGGGCGTGCAACCTGGCAGCTACACGCACCTGACAGAATTTTTCGGCCCGGTGATCGGGGTGATGCGGTTCAGCAAATTAAGTCAGGCCATCGCTCTGGTGAACCGCACCGGTTTTGGCCTGACCAGCGGATTGGAAAGCCTGGATGACCGTGAACAGGAGGAATGGAAAGCCGGCATCCGCGCGGGAAATCTTTACATCAACCGCAGCACCGTGGGCGCCGTGGTGCTCCGCCAGCCGTTCGGCGGCATGGGAAAAAGCGCGTTCGGACCGGGCCTGAAAGCCGGCGGCCCCAGCTACGTGGCGCAGTTCATGAAGTTCACGGAGGCGGATCTCCCGACCCCATCGTCCGCCCCCGCACCGGTTCCTTCGTCGTCGGCCGGACTGGATCGGCTTCTGACGGATCTCGATATTTCAAATACACCGCTCCACGCCAGGCTGGCATGGGCGTTCGCCGACTATCAAAAGTCCTGGAATGAGGAGTTTTCAAAAACCCACGATCACTTCCTGCTGATCGGTCAGGACAACCAACGCCGCTATATCCCCCTGCGGGAGGTCCGCATCCGTGTGCATGCGGACGACAGCGCGTTCGACCTGATCGCCCGTGTCGCCGCTGCCAGGACCGTGGGCAGCCGCATCACGGTCAGCACTCCGCCCGGCTGGCAATCCGCGGAAATGGACCGGCTCGTCGAGGCCACGGAATCGTGGGCGGCGGACATTGAATTCATCGTGGAAACCGATGCCGAACTGGCGGAGTTGCTGCAAAAACAAGGCACGGACCGCGTGCGTTACGCCGCGCCGGAACGCGCCCCCGAAGTTGTCAGGCGCGCCGCCGCGCTCAGCCAGATCCACCTGGCCGATCCGCCGGTGCTGCGGCACGGGAGGGTGGAATTGTTGTGGTATCTCCAGGAACAAAGCCTGAGTTTTGACTATCACCGCTACGGAAATCTCGGCCCCCGCGCCGGCGAAACCCGGGCGCCGCTGGTCCAACCTGAACCCGTCCGCAAATAGACGGAAGCCCGCCGGGCCGATCCGCGTTTTGAAATGATGAATCGACGCTCTTTTCTCACCCAGGCCACCGGCGGCGCCGCGCTCCTCACCGGAACCGCCACCGCCCAGTCTCCCGCACCGCCTGCGCCGGTGCCTGTCCCGGACGCGCCTCCCGTGCCCCTGGCCACCACCCCGCTGACCACCACCCCGCCGGTTTCCATGGCGCCCCGGCCGGATGGCGCGGAGCTGGTCTGGGGCGTTTCCCGGCATTGCAAAGGCTCGGTGGAAGTGAATACCGATGACGGCATCCTGACTTTCGGCGGCACGGATTTCGGATTCTCCTCACAAGGCGATAAAGTTGTCAGGGTCCGCCTCCGCGGCCTGGCGCCCGGACGGGCGCATGCCTACCGCGCCATCACCGAAGCCATGACGGAACCGGCGGACCGGCATGAAACCGGGTGGCGCGAAATCCGGACGCTCGACCCCGCATCCGCCTCCACGAAAGTTGTTATTTGGAATGACACCCACCTGCAGCAGGAAACGCTGCGCCGACTCCATGAGGCCACGCCGGCGGCGGATTTTCTGATATCGAACGGGGACATCTGCAACGATTGGACCAGTGAGGGACTCCTGATCCCCGCGCTGCTGCATCCGGCCGGAACCGACTTCACTGTGAAGGCCCCCCTGGCCTTTGTCTGGGGCAACCATGACCTGCGCGGCGTGCACGGCTTCCGCCTGGCGGATTATGTGGCCACTCCTTCCGGCAAATCCTATTACGCGATCCGGTCCGGGCCGGTGGCCTTTGTCCTTCTCAATACGGGCGAGGACAAACCGGATGGACATCCCAGCTTCAAGGGCCGCGTCGCCTGCGAGCCGCTGCGGAAGGAACAGGCCGCCTGGCTGGAGCGCGATATCCTGACGGATCCGGTTTTCAGGGACGCGCCCTATCGTGTGGTCGTCTGTCACATTCCGCTGCGATGGAAGGACGAGTCGGACAATCCAGGGCGCGAGTATGACAGCTTCAGCCGCCGGAGCCGGGCGCTATGGCATGATGCCCTGGTGAAATGGAAGGCCCAGATTATTTTGTCAGGACATATGCATGAAGTCGCGTGGCTCCCCGCGTCTGACAACTTCCCCTACTCCCAAATCACCGGCGGCGGACCGCAACCGGAGCGGTCCACCTGGATGGAATTGCAGGCGGATGCGGCGCGGCTTCTGATCACCATGCGGGACTTGTCAGGCAGGACCGTGATGGAGCAGACGCTCGCGCCATTGGCCTGACCGTGGCCCGTGGAGGATCCGTCGGCGGAGTGCGATTTGCATTTTCAAAAGTCCGGCACGGCGCTTTGATGGGGCATGGTTTGGATTGAATTCACCGCTGTCGCTGTCTGTGCCGCCTCTGGAGTCCTGGCGGCTTCCGGGCAGCGTTTTGATTTGTTCGGGATTCTGGTGCTCGCCATTGTGACAGCCGTGGGCGGGGGGACCATCCGGGATATCTGCCTGGGATCCTATCCGATTTTTTGGATTCGGAATCCGCAGTATATCCTGACAGCTTTGACGGCGGCGATGGTCACTTTTGTGGCGGCGCGGTTTTTTAAAATGCCGCATCGGTTTTTGCTGATCGCGGATGCGTTTGGTCTGGCGCTGTTTGCCATCGTGGGAGCGGAAAAAGCGTTGCTGCTGCAGGACTCCGGGCTCATCGCCATACTCATGGGCGTGGTCACGGGCGTGGCCGGCGGGGTGCTGCGCGATGTGTTGCGGAGGGAAGTGCCGCTGGTGTTCCGCCCGGAAATTTATCTTTACGCCACCGCCGCCACCGCCGGCGCGGGATTGTTCGTGGGCTTGCGCGCCTGGCTGCCGGGCTTTCCGTATGCGGCGATTTCCGGCATGGGGCTGACATTGGTGCTGCGCCTCAGCGCGATTATGTTCCGGCTGCGGTTGCCGGTTTTTCAGACCAAGGACGGCGGCTGAAGCAAGGGTGGATGAGGGTTTCGCTTTTCAACTCGCCGGGACCGGGCAGGTTGCCGGATGCCTGCCGACTATCATCTTCACACCCCGCTTTGCCGACATGCCACGGGATCGCCGACCGACTATGCCCGGCGCGCAGTGGAACTGGGTTTGGATGAAATCGGTTTTTCCGACCACAGTCCCATGCCTGCTTTTTTCGATGACTGGCGGATGCTGTTGGAGGAACTGCCGGAATATTTCGCCGCGGTGGAAGCCGCCCGGCAGGAATTTCCCGGACTGCCGATCCGGCTGGGATTGGAAGTGGATTGGTTGGAGGGCGGCGGGGATTGGATCGATAAATTGTCCGGCCTGGCGTCCTGGGATTATTTGATAGGAAGCGTGCATTACCTGGGCGACTGGAATTTTGACAACCCCGCTGAAATGGCGCGGTTCAGTGACTTTGGGATCGAGGAGGCCTGGGACCGGTATTGGAAACTTTTCGGT
>JAQGPD010000059.1 GCA_028293305.1 Verrucomicrobiales bacterium
GCAATGAGATGGTGGCGGACCTCTATCAACCCTGCCATCCCTCCATCCTTAAGCTGCTGAAAAGCGTTAGCGACGCCGCGCGCCGGGCCGGGATCTGGACCGGGGTTTGCGGGGAAATGGCCGGCGATATTTTGCTCACGCCCCTCCTGGTGGGCCTCGGCTACAGCGAGTTGAGCATGTCCACCCCGCAGCTGCCGATGGTGAAATACGCCATCCGCAAGCTCCCCTCCGCCCGCTGCACCGCCCTCGTGGAGGAAGCCCTGACCATGGGCGAAACCGCAAAAATCCGCGAGCGTTGCCGGGAGGTGGCGCTGGAGTTTTACAGTGAGCTTTTCATCACCTGAATAAGCCTGCCGGATTCGCCAAGGTTGGTTTTTATAAACCGCGGGATTTGGTTAGGTTTGGCTAGTGTTGGTTACTCGTAAGCATTGGCCTTTGGCTCGGATGCTTTTGTCCTTTGTGTCCTTTTTGTCCTTTTTGTCTTTTGTCCTTTTGTCCTCGGCGCCCTGGGCGGATGCTCTGGAGCCCCGGCGCTGCCACTAGCCGGGCGGCCAGGCGAGCGGACGGCCCGCCAACAGGTGGACATGCAGGTGCGGAACGCTTTCGCCGCCGTTTTTGCCGTGATTGATAACCAGACGGAATCCTTCATCCGTGCTGCAGACGCCGAGCTTCCTGGCAACTTCCCCGGCGGCCAGGAGCAGTTTTCCCAACAATTCACCGTCGCCCGCCACCGCTTCGCCCACGCGCGGAATCACGCGCTTGGGCACGATCAGGACGTGCACGGGCGCCTGCGGATTGTTGTCGCGGAAGGAGAAAACGGCATCGTCCTCATACACAATATCCGCAGGAATTTCCCGGGCGATCAGGCGCTCAAAAATAGTCATGACAACTTTGAATAGCAAATTTAAATCGACGTTTTATTCCATCTTCCGTGCCGTGGGTTTTTCAACCGCGGCGCCCGGGATGCTTCAAGCGGCGGTGCGCAGCTCGATCCGGCAGCCTTCGGACGCGGCCATCCGGCGGGTCAGGAAAATGGAGATTTCGCGTTCCAGCCGACGGCAGGTCTGCGTCCAGTATTTCGCCGCGCACAGGCGCTTCACTCCATCATGCGAGGCGGTCAGCGCCACGGCGGAGGCGCCCAGATCCGCCATTTCCTGGAGCCGGGCGTCCAGCAATTGGAAAAACCGCAGCTCAAATCCTTCGCCCGCCTCCCGCGCCAAATCATCCAGGGACAAACTCAACGCCGGCGGCGTCAGGGCCACCCGGTCTCCGATGTCGGTGAACCCGATTTTTTCCAAAACGGAGCGGATTTTCCCCGTCAGCTCCTCCAGCGTGATCGTGGTCCCCGGGAATCGTTCCCGCAGATAAATCATGAGGCTCTTCACAATATCCGGCGTGAACCACCAGTCCCCCTGCCCTGCGGCGCGCGCGGCGTCGCGGATGTTTTCCTCCAGCCAGTCCTGGCCGTAAGTCGTTACTTCATAACGTCCGACACGGAGCAGCGGGAGTTGGGCGGGCAGAGCGATCACAGGCGCGGATAGGTTGGAGCTGACAAGCGGGCGGGGAGGAAAGTCGAAAAATCGTCTGGGGGGGAATTCCGGGGATTTTTGGGGAAAGGAAAAATATTTGGGTCGCCATCGGATCGGGATCCACTCAGGCTCAAGGAGTTGTCATTTTTGGGTGAAGAGTTCCGGATGCACCACGCTGGCGGGCACCCGATGCTCCATGGACTCGATTTCATTGATGAATTCGCCCACGTCCTGAAATTCGCGATACACACTGGCATAACGGACATAGGCGACCGGATCGATGCTGTGCAGCTTGTCCATCACCTTGAGCCCCAAGAGCTTGGACGGGATTTCGCGCTGGCCGGAAGCCTCCAGGTCCGTCGCGATGTCATCCGCTGCGCCATGCAATTTTTCGAAGCTCACCGGCCGCTTCTCGCAGGCTTTGGTGAAGCTGCGGATCAATTTTTCCCGGTCGAAGGCTTCCCGCGCTCCATTTCGTTTCACCACCAGCAAATCCGCCTGCTCCACGTGCTCGTAAGTAGTGAATCGGGTGTTGCAGGTCAGACACTCGCGACGGCGGCGGATGGATCCCCCGTCCCGCGAAACCCGCGAATCGATCACCTTGTCATCCTGGTTTTGGCATTTTGGACAGCGCATTCTTTAAGAAGTCCCTCATTCGGAACGTTTCTCAAAATAGAGACTACCCCTAGTGGTGTCAATCGCCGAAGGCACAATACTTGGACTTTTATCAAAAGCGCGTCGCAAATGTAGACTGTCTGGAAACCTGAGAAAGATTGACCAGTCTTCCCCGTAGTGCAATCACTTACTGCATCCATG
Source organism: Verrucomicrobiales bacterium (assembly GCA_028293305.1). GTDB lineage: Bacteria > Verrucomicrobiota > Verrucomicrobiia > Verrucomicrobiales > V1-33 > CAIZWU01. The sequence goes on from JAQGPD010000059.1 coordinate 2,346, forward strand.
AAAAAACCTTCGTCCCCCCTCCTTCTGACTGTCGGTTTTTTCCTCGCTGCCGCGCTGTGCCCGGAGCTGGGATCCGCGGCGGAGCCTGATGCTCAACCGGTTTGGAATCAATTCCGGGGTCCCCACGCCGACGGCAGAGCGGACGCGGCGGGCCTTCCGCTGACGTGGTCGGATACGGAAAACGTGATTTGGAAAACGCCCATCCCCCACCAGGGCTGGTCCACGCCGCTCGTTTTGGGCACCCAAATCTGGCTCACTTCCGCCACGGAGGACGGAAAGGAGTCCTGGGTCCACTGCCTGGACCGCGCCTCCGGCAAGGTGCTGCACGAGGCCAGGGTTTTCACGACCGCTGCTCCGGAACCCCTGGGAAACAGTCTGAATTGTTATGCCTCCCCCACCGGATTCCTGGAGCCGGGCCGCGTCTATGTCCACTTCGGCAGCTACGGCACCGCCTGTCTGGACACGGTGAGCTTCAAGGAGATCTGGCGCCGCACGGACCTGCCCTGCCGCCACTACCGCGGGCCGGGCTCCTCACTCTTTCCCTGGAAAAACTCCCTCATTCTGACCATGGACGGAGTCGATGTCCAATACCTCGCCGCGCTCGACCGCACGACCGGCGCGACGCTTTGGAAAACGGACCGGAATACCAACTTTGAAGACCTCGACGCCGCCGGAAAACCCCAGATGGAGGGCGATCTCCGGAAGGCTTACAGCACGCCGATTTTGATCACCGTCGACGGAAAACCCCAGCTCGTCAGCACCGGCTCCCGCGCTACCGTGGCCTACGATCCGGACACGGGAAAGGAAATCTGGCGCGCCCGCTACAA
>JAQGPD010000078.1 GCA_028293305.1 Verrucomicrobiales bacterium
CGCCGAGCCCCGATCCCCCACGATCCCTCCGCCCGTGCCTCCTCCCGGGTGGGCGGAGCGCCTGCGCCGAGGGCTCCGTCGCCAAAGCCGGAAACTCTACCGCCAGATCCGGCATCCCCGGGAGCGGCGGAAAGGGGCCCTGCGCGAGTGGTTGGGCTCCCGCATTCACAATCGCGACCTCTGGCGATTCCGCCGGCATCCGGTCGCCAACGGCCTGGCGGGCGGCCTTTTCCTGTCCATGCTCCCGCTCCCCATGCAGAGCCTCTGCGCCGCCGGCGTGGGCATCGCGCGCGGGTGGAACCTGCCCGCCGCCATCGTCGCCACCTGGGTGAGCAACCCCGCGACCTACGTCCCCATGTTCATCGCCGCCAAGGCTTCAGTCACCAAACTCTATGCCCTCTTCGGCGCGGAGCCGGCCATCCGCGACCTGAAGCCGTCCCACGTGCGCGACTTGGATTGGTCAGGATTCTGGGCGCTGGCGACGCACGCCGGACCTGAGTTGCTATTGGGCTACGCCATGGTCGGGGCCGCCTGCGCGGTGGTGGGCTATTTGCTGGTGCACAGTTTCTGGTGGCTGGTGCGCCACCATGAGGAACCGGCACGCCCGCCCCGGGCCGTTCTCCCGCTGCGGACTCCGCCCTGACTCCATCCTGCCCTGCATGGACCTCATGCCTGCTTCAGCCGCCACTTCGCCTGACGCAATACGGCCAGTTCCGGCGATTTCATGGATTCATACCAAATCGTTAGGAAAGCCCCGCTTTCCAGCTCCACCGTGCTGGGATAACCAAGGTCGCCGCCCTTGCCATCGCCTGAAATAATGACGGGATCACTCCAGGTTTTTCCGTTATCGGCGCTCACGCGGGCCTGATTTCCAAACGGCGCGCGGCGGTGCCCATAACTCATGAGCAGCCGGCCGTCACGCAGACGCAAAAGATGTGAGGGCAATCCCCACACTCCTATCAGGTGAGGCTCCGTCCATGTCCGGCCGCCGTCCTTGGATTCGGATTGCAGCGTGGTGCCGAAGTCGTTCGGACATTCATTCCGGATGTGGGCGATCAGCGTGCCGTCCGCAGCCTCCACGGCATGCAACTCATGATAACCCTTCCCCGCATCGTCGCCCGGCCGCCCCGGGATCTCCGCCAGCCATTGCCAGGTCAGGCCATCATCACGGGACTCGCAGACGCCTATCCGATTTCCATTCGACCACAACTTTTTCCCGGCATAAAGCAGCCGCCCATCGCGGAGTTGGATCGGACCGTGCGGGCTGTTCACTAGCGTCGGCATCGGCGCGGACCAGGTGCTGCCTCCGTCCGTGGAACGCAGCAGCCATTCACCGAGCCCGGAGCGCCGCTGCTCAGGCGTTAGGAAATCGCGTGTCGCTTTCCAAAGCGCCAGTTTTTCCGCCGGCCAACCGCCCTCTTTTTCGGCCTTCGCCAACACCGGTTCGTAGGCCAGCGATGTGAAAGTGGTCACCAACAACGTCCCTTTCGCGGTCTCCAAAACGCCGGCATCCCGATCATCCATCGCTCCGTCATGCAGCACCCGCGCCCGGCTCCAGGTCGCGCCGTCGTCCTTCGAAGTCATCGCACACACCTGCCCGAACGGACAAACATGCGCCGCCCGCCCGCCCGACCACACCGCCCACAACTCGCCATTCCCGCGCCGCGCCACGGTCGGCCAGCCATGATAAAACTCCGGCTGCCCACTGATCACCTTCGTCTCCAAAATCTCGATCGGCACCTCCACCTCCGCTCCCGCCGCAGCCTCCGCCCCGCGAGTCAACCCCACCGACGCGACCGCGACACCCGCGGAAAGTCCGCCAACATTTTTCAGAAACCGGCGTCGTGGCAAGCGGGGGGATAGCATAAAATCGGAGGTGTGGTGTTCCTGACAAATACCACCCCGGCTCCCCGGATTTTTCATTCAAATGATCCTCCCGCCCCGCATCGCAAAACCACCCGCCCCGCGATCCGATTCACCTAACCAGACAAGAAATTGCATTTTCACCGCAGTGGTGCCACCAATTTCCGCCGGTCGTCCGCAGCCATCCACCCTGAGCTTTTTTCAATAGTCCGAGCCACTGCCTCACGCTCGGCGGCGGGCAGCGATTTCGCCCAATCCACCAAAAGCGAGGGATACCGTCCCACAAGGACCCCGGTTCCACTTTCCAGCGCCGCCAACCGCAATGCGGGTTCCTTCAGCATCGCCAGCGACTCCGTGAATTGATGCATTCCAAAACCCTGTTCCGTCAGGGTGGTGAACAATCCACCAACAAATTCCTTCGCAGCTTCAGGCGGCAAAAGCTCCAGGCCTTTCATGCCAGCCGCTATTTCCCCGTTCCGCTCGCCCAGTCGTTGCCAGATTCCCTCCGGCAGGTTGGCGGCATCCGTGGAAACCAGTTTCCGGAGGAGCGTCTCCGCATTGGCATCATACTCCTGAAGATAGGCCCGCGTCCGAAGGCCCGATTTCACAGGGCCTTCCTTCAAGCTTTCAGCCATTTCCAAAAGCGCGGAGGAACCTCGATCCGACAGCTCATGGCTGAAACTATCGAGCGAAGTTTGGAGAGTGGAGCCAGGTGGCAACGTCTCCAAATAGCCAAGCGCGGCTTGGGGATCATTGACCGCGATGTCGCGCAATATACCGGCAATAACAGTGGCCTGCGGACCTCCCTGCAAGTGGTCCCGCGCCCAGGTCATCGCACCCACCGGATCGTTTTTCGCAACTACCTTGGCAAGCGCTTCGCCCACAATGTTCCGTTCCCAGGGAGGCGCTTCGTTTTCCAGATATTCCGACAACGAATCCGGATCCTCCCCGGCCCACTCCTGGTATAGAGTGGACCGGTTCCATCCCTTGCCCTGTTCTCCGGACTGAGAGGGAAATTGCCGATGCCATTGAATCGCTTGTGCCAGATCAGTCTTGGACTTGGACATGGACATGACATTGATCGCAATAGACATTCCCGCATCCCTGAAATCGCAGGAAGGCAAACCAGATAACAACTCAGCCGCCCTTGCCGGATTTTTCACAACCCAGCTTTGTCCCACGCCCCGGCAGTGCACTCCTCCCAAAGTGACACTCGATCCCAAAAGCGCTCCCATCCTGGCACCCGCTTCCTCGTCCTCATCAAGGCCCCGTTCCACTGCACAGCCTGCCCAAAACGTGAACTCCCCCATGACCGTGTTTGCTTTCAAAAACGCCATCGCGCTTTCAGGATCCTTTTTCCCCCAAGTGCTGAAAATAATCGCTACATCATCCTCCCGTTCACCCTGTCCTGCCCAGTGGGATTTGAAAATCGGCGCTGCCCATTCCGCCGCGCCGACGGGGTCCGATTCCGCCCAGCATCGCAGCAAAAATTTCCGGGAATCAGAGTCCTTCCCCACCAACTCCAAAAGCCGCGGAAAGTCGCCGGACCGGGCCTTGGCCACCATATCCGCCAGACACAACTTTTTGGATAGTCCATGCTT
>JAQGPD010000578.1 GCA_028293305.1 Verrucomicrobiales bacterium
GGGAGGCAGGGGCCCCGGGTCCAAAATGGATAATACCCCCGCCGCGGGACACACCACCGGCGGGCCCAGGGAGGTCCAGACCGCCAGATCACTGGACGTCTGCCACTGGTAAACGCGGGCGGGAATTCCGAAACCCACCAACCGTTTGCCCGCCCCTTCCGATGTCATGGAAGCGATGTTGGCGGTGGTCCCGATACCATTGTCCGCCACCACCTGCACTGTTCCAGTCATGGATTGGAAGCCGTCGGTCAGGGTGTAGGTGAAGGAATCCGCGCCGGAGAAACCGGGAGCGGGTTGATAGGAAATCCAACCATCCGCCAACGTCACCAGCCCGCCACCCGCCGTGGGCAGGGATTGCACTCCGCTCACCGTCAAAGCCCCTTCCCCGCCGCTGGCCGCAGCGATCAGGCCCGCCACCGTCAGTTTTCCTGACACTCCGATCCGCAATCCCAAACTCCCCGCCCCGGCGACAATAACGGGATCGTCATCTGTTATGGTGCCACTCGCTGACAAGGTCGCTCCGCCACCCGTGAACGTCACTGACCGCCCGCCGGCCGCGAGTGAGGCCAGCAACACCCCCACCGTCTCGGACGGCTCCGGCGCATGGTCCCCGATCACACTGACCGTGAATGATCCTGACAAACCACTGGCCGCAATGCTCGTGGCGGTGGAAGCCAGCACCGTGAAATCCGTTCCCGCGGCGGCGGTGCCGCCCGCGCTGGTGGCGCGGCTGAATGTGACCGCGGTGTCCACGGGATTTGTCAGGGAATAGTCAAATGTCAGGAGCACATTGCCGATATCCCCTTCCGTAACCGTCCCACCCGTCAGGCCAAGCACGGAGGCATCCTCATTCGCGATGGTGCCCGCGCCAGTGGCGTCCAGCAAAAGCCCGCGCGAGGGACTTGTCAGGGTGACGGCGAAACTTTCATCCAGCTCCACCAGACTATCCTGACTAACCGCCACGGTGAACGTCTTGGCGGCCTCTCCATTGTTGAGGGTCACGGTGCCGCTGGCGGCGGTGTAGTCGGAACCGGCCAGGGCGGTGCCATCGGAAGTTGCATAATTCACCGTGTCCTGCCCGGTGGAAACGGTGCGCGTCACCGTGAAAGTTCTCAGTCCATTGCTCTCCGGCGCACTGACATCGTTGATGGAAAATTGTTGGAGCGAACCGGATACCACCACCCGGTCCACAACAATGCGTTCCGCAGAGGTATTGGACTGACAACGGATGCGGAGGGTCGTCACACTGCCAACCGGCAGGTTGCAGGTCACATCTTTCAAAGCCGTCCCCAGTTGCAGCCCATCGCCCGTGCCATTGTTATCCGTGTCCAAGGCCAGCGTGGAATTGGTTGCGGCCATGCTCTGGAAAGTTCCCACATCGACAAAACCCCCTCCATCGACACTGGCCTCCACCGCCACTGAATCGCCCGTATCAAAAATCGCGCCGCCCACCGTCCCGAGCCTGACAACAGCGGTCGTGTTCACAAAGCCTGCAGTGTTCAAAGCGAAATCCACCGACTTCACCGGAGCCGCATCCAGCAAGGTGTCCTCCGCAATGACCGCGAAAGTTCCGTCCTGATTCGTCACTCCCGTTGGTTGACCCCTATCAAAAAGCGCCGTGCCATTCGTGAATCTTCCCGTCAGCGCATAACGTGTGCCGCGGCCATCCGTTTCAAAGCTCTCCGTGAATGGCAGCGATTGCACGCCGACGCTGTCCGTCACCTGAATTTCCCGCAGGGGCGCGTTGCTGGGGTTCACGCCATCACTCACATTGAAGCGCACCTGACGGACAGAAGTGTTGGGATTGACGGCGTTGGTATCCCGGTAACTCACGCTGCGCAGCACCGTTTGATAGGTGGAAACCGGGGCGCTGCGGGAAATCGTCAGAGTTCCCGTAGCCGCACTGTAGCTGATATCGCCCGCCAGAATAGCCCCGCTGGGAGTGACCGAAAGGACGTCCTCGGCCGGAATGTTATTGGCGGAAATCACCACCGTCGCGGAAGTCAGATTGGCACTGTCCGGGTCCGCGACTGTCAGGGCCGGAGCCACCGCCACGGCGGGCGATCCCTCCGCAAAAACCAAGGGCGTGCCTGGCACTCCGCCTATGACCGGTGGCGCCGTGGCGGGCGCCTCGCCGAAGATGCGGATGTTGTCCACGCAGATATATTCATTGGTGGCGTTGCTGTGCATGACCACCCTGACCTGGATGGTGTTGCCGGTCGGCACACTGTAAATGAATTCCTGAAACGCGGCCGTCAAGGCAGCTCCTCCGCCCAGTCCGTCGCCATCCGCATCAAGGGACAGTGGTTGGTTCAAAGTCGCGGTGCTGGGGGAATACTGCGCGAGACGCGTGAAAGGCCCTCCATCAATGCTGGCCTCCACCCTGACAAAGTCGATGTCCGCCGCCGTGGCGGACCAGTCATAAAAATTCTGCGATCCCCCACCCGCAGGCCCGGAACCCGGCGCCGCCAGAAGCAGACGGACCGAGGTGTTTGTTTTCCCGGAGATGCTCACCGAATTTGTCGTCAGGGAAACCGTGGGCGGATTGTTATTCGGGGCGGTGTCGATGTCCTCCGCCGCGAAAATGGATGAGCCGTCCGCGCCTGTCAGGATGCCGCCGGCCAGCTTGCTTCCGTTGTTGGGAACGATTTTGAAATAATCGTTCACGGTCGCCGCGGACACTTCGAAAGTGGGTATCGAGGTGGTGAACCCGATGGCACCGCCCGCTCCCTCGAACGATTCCCTCGCCAGTTCGACCGGTGCGGCCTGGGCCAAAGCCGGCAGAGCCAATAGCAAAACGAGGGCGTGGGATCGGCGGTGCATGATGGTGGAGGGATGAAGGATCGTGAGGCAAGTGATAGGAGCAGCGGGACAGCCGGGCCGAAAGATTGCTAGTTCCGTGATGGGAAAATCCCCTCAAGTGCTATGATGAAATTGACAGCGAGGAACGGCTGCATGATGGAAAAGGGAATATTTCCGCCTGCAAGGCCCGTGGCCCCGTTGATCGCCAGCGGAGCCAATGTCCCATTCGCACTGGCGGCCGGGGCAAAGTCCTCATTGGTCGCGCTCCCGG
>JAQGPD010000579.1 GCA_028293305.1 Verrucomicrobiales bacterium
TCGGCCCCATGAGAAAATACTGCATCGGTGCCGCCCTGCTGGATCTGGACGACCCGACGAAAGTGCTGGGCCGGCTGCGGGAACCCCTGCTGAGTCCCGAGGGACATGAACGGGAAGGCTACGTTCCCAATGTGGTCTACAGCTGCGGCTCGCTGTTGCATGGCGACGAGCTGATCCTGCCCTACGCCATGAGCGACAAAGCCACCGCCATTGCCAGCGTGGACCTGGCCGCCTTGCTGGCCGCATTGAAAACCGTGCGTCCCGCCCCGGCTTCCTGACAGCTTCCCCCGGACGCGAAACAGGCCCGGATGACCATCCGGGCCCGTTCGTTGGCTGGTGAAAACCGGTCCCGGCGCGCGCCGGGGCGGAGATGTTATTTGGATTCGGCGGCGGCCAGTTTTTTGCTGACTTCCTCGGGAACTTCCAATTTGGTGCTGCCGACCGCGCTGATTTCGGTGGTGGTTTTGCGGTCAATTTGGCGGTCCTCGCCGTTGAAGGACATGGTTCCCTTCACGTGGGTCTCCATTTTGGTAAGGACGCCGTCCATGATCCAGAACTTGATCGTGCCGGACGCGTCCTTGGGTTCGGGAGGCGAGGAGCCATCACGGCGGCGACCGCCGAATGTCAGCAGATTTTTAACGGCCTCACCGGTTAGCGCGCCACTCAGCGCGCCGTCTTTTTCCTCAAGCTTTTCCGTCTTGCCGGCGAGGTCGGCCGCCTGCGCGGCGGGTGCCTTGGTGTTGCGCAGCATGCCGCCCATCATGCGGCCCCGGCCGCCATTCCCGCCTTCGGATGCGGCGGCGATTTCCTCGGGAGTCTTCCATGCGCCTTCCACTTTCATCACGGCTTTGCCGTCTTTGACAAAGGCCTCGGTGGTATTGTCACCGCGCTTCCATGTCACCATCGCGGTGCCGTCTTTCAAAGCCTTGCCTTCGATGGGGCCGGGACGGAATTGGCTGTCGGATCCCATGTCCACCAGCGTGGACCAGGTGTAATTTTCAGCGGCGGTGAGCTTTTCGACTGCGGCTTTCACGTCGTCCTTGGAATCGGCGAGGACCACGCCCGGAAAAGCGGCGAGCAACAGACTGGCAGTGAGTGGGAACAGTTTCATTTCAATAGTGGGGGTGGATGAGGGATGGAATGCAGGATGGGGCCGTGGAGGGATGCTGGCGACCATGGAACCCGGAGTGGACAGCGTATCAAAAAACGTTGTGCGTGACGATGCTTATTTCACAAAAATCGCCTAGGAGGACTGGGCATGAGGAGGCCTGCAGAGCGGGACACAGGGGCACACAGGGGCATACGGCGCGGTGCTTGTGCGGGGGATTGGAGTCGGCGCTGTGCGGGGGATTGGCGGTTGGGCACAACTTCCGGGGGGGCCGGTTTTCGCATGGAACGGCTGGGCCGGGGCTTAGGAAAGACCTTGGCTTTGAGCACCGCTCAGAGGACTGAGCGGACTACTCTGAGCGGACTGCTCTGAGCGGACTGCTCTGAGCGGACTGCTCTATTTGCTTGCTTTCTTTTTTGCGGGGGCTTTTTTCGCCGGGGCTTTTTTGGCGGTGAAATCGCGGCGCGGGGGGCCGGTGCGTTTGCGCGGGGTTTCACCTTCCTTGACTTCGCGCTCGGGGAAGTCCCAGCCCAGCATCATTTTTCCTTCAAGGTTGCACACGAGGCGCGCGGTGAAGGGTCGGCCTTTTTTGGAGACGAATTTGTCGATCAGGTCGGTTTTGCCTTCCGTGAAATACTTGAGCGCCTGCTCGCGGCTGATGGGATACTGACACATTTCCTTGCTGAGCTTGCCCTTGGGCTTGCAGCCATCGGCATCGCCGCGGATGGCCGATTCGCAGATGTAGGCGGTTTCCGTGTCGTAAATCATGTTTTCCTTGCCGGCCAGTTTGCAGACCGGGCATGGGCAAAGCACGTTGGCCTTGTCCTCGAGCGCTTCGGCCTGTTTTTCCTGGACTTCGGTTTTGGTGAACTGGAAGCCGACTTTGTGATCGGCGGTCAGCTCCAGACCGGCGGCGAATTCCTGACCGAAACGGTTCCGGAAACCCTCCAGCGGTCCGACATAACGATCCCGGATCAGCGTCCCGACCTCGTCCTCGCTCAGCACGCGGCCGGCGACGGTTTTGAAAACACGGAAGCCGCACTCGGGATTCCGGCATTGGAAAAACTTGTCAGTCTGTTTCAGCGAGGCCTCGCCGCAGTTGGGGCACTGCACTTTGAGGTCGTCGTATTCGCGGGTTTTGGCGATCAGCGCGTATTCCCTCGTCTTCTCCACCACCTCGGTGGTCAGCTTCCGGATCTGATTCATGAACGTGCGGCGGTCCAGCTTGCCGGCTTCCATCTGCTTGAGCTTGAACTCCCAATCGCCCGTCATCTCCGGGGATGTCAGGACGTCCACGCCGATTTCGCCCAACTGATCGATCAGGTTGATGCCCTTCGGCGTCGCGATGAGTTCGCGGCCGTTGCGCAGAATGTATTGTTCGTAGATCAGGCCTTCAATCGTGGCCGCGCGGGTCGCCGGCGTGCCGAGTCCGCGTTCGCTCATGGCTTCGCGGAGTTCGTCGTCCTCCACCAATTTTCCGGCGCCTTCCATGGTCGAAAGCAGGGTGGCTTCCGTGAATTGCGCGGGCGGTTTGGTGGCGTTCGCAGCGACTTCAATCGCAACGGGTTGCGCGGTTTCGCCGGGTTCGGCGGCGACGATGGATTGCTCGCCGTCGGAGGCGGCCTGTTTGCCGTAAACTTCCAGCCAGCCGGGGAAACGCATGACCTTGCCGTCGGTTTTGAAAGCGTCCGATCCCACGCGGGTGATGCGGGTGGTGAGTTCGAACTCGGCGCTCGGGAAAAACACCGCGATGAAGCGGCGGGTGACCATATCAAACAGTTTCGACTCCTCGACGCTGAGTTTTTTCGGCGTCAGTCCGGTAGGGATGATGGCAAAGTGATCACTCACTTTCGTGGTGTCGAAAACGCGTTTTGTCCCCGTCACATACCCTTTCGAAAGCGCGGTCCCGGCGTGCTTGCTCAAGTCGTCGGCGAAGGAATCCCGGTCGGAACTTCCAAGGGCCGCGAAGCCTTTCATCACGCCCTGCACGGTGCCGAGGTAGTCCTCAGGCAGGTAGCGCGAGTCCGTTCTGGGATACGTCAGGACCTTGTGGCCCTCGTAAAGCGACTGCGCCAGCTGCAGGGTGCGCCGCGCGCTGAAGCCGAAGCGGTTACTGGCCTCGCGCTGGAGGCTGGTGAGGTCATAAAGCTGGGGCGGCGCCTGCTTGCTGGGCTTCCGCGTTTCCTCGATCACCCCCGGCCGTCCTTCGCAGCGGTCGCGGATGGCCTCGGCCTCCGCCACGGTCCACAGCCGCTCCGGACGGGCATGGGCATCCGTCTCGTCCTTGCGGAACGCCTCATTGAACCAACGGCCGCGGTAGTCCCCGGCGGTCACGTGGAAATCCCCGAACACTTCCCAATAATCCCGGCTGACAAAAGCCGCGATTTCCTTGGCCCGTTTCGCCAGGATCGCGAGGGTCGGCGTCTGCACGCGGCCGACCGGTGTTTTCAAAAATCCGCCATTCCGCGAGTTGAACGCCGTCAGCGCCCGGGTGCTGTTGATGCCCACGAGCCAATCGCTCTCGCTGCGGCAAACCGCCGCATCCGCCAGCGGTTGCATGGTCTGCTCGTCCCGGAGATGCGCAAACGCCTCAGTGATAGCGCCTTGCGTCATGCTCTGCATCCACAGACGCTTCTCGGGCTTTTTGCTGCCGGAGGCTTGGATAATATATCGGAAAATCAGCTCCCCCTCCCGGCCGGCGTCGCAGGCATTGATGACATCCGTCACGTCCGCCCGCTTCAGGAGTTTCTTCAAAACGCTCAGGCGTTCCGCGCTTTTCTCGATGGGGTTCAACGCGAAGGCATCGGGCAGGATCGGCAGACTTTCAAAATTCCATTTCGGCTTTTTGCCATCCTTCGCCTCCGGGAGCGACAACTCCAGCAAGTGTCCGATGGCGGACGAAATGACGTGGGTATCGTTTTCAAACCAGTCCTTTTCCTTGTCAAATTTGGTCATGCCGGGCAATTTTCCCAGCACCCGGGCAAGTTCCGTGGCAACGCTTGGTTTTTCGGCAATAATAAGAGTCTTTCCCATGTGGCGGCGGCTTTCCAGTAAATTCAGTAAGGCGGCGCACCGTGGAGGGGTTTTCCCAAAAAAGCAAATGCGCTCCCGGTTAAACCAGCTCAAGTTGTTGATTATCAACGAGAAACTTATTCAGAACAGCTGGCTTGCCACCTAAAAAGGCGCGTTTTCGACTCTCCCCGACTGCATTTCAGGCCCAAAAAATGGGGATATTTCCCGAAAAATCGTGCGCAGCTTCCCGCCATTCTCTCAAAGTTGGCTCCGTTGAATGTCCCGCTCAGGCCGGTTTGGCCGCATTGGCCCGGTGCGATTCCATGGCCTGTTTTTCGATCGCGGCGCGCCGCTCGTCGGATTCCTTGCGGGAGGCTTCGCGTTCGGTTTGGTTCAGGTCGCCGTCGTCGTTTTTGTCGTATTTTTTCAGGATCTCCCAGCGCAATTTTCCCAAACCATCGGCGATTTCCCCCCAGATTTTTTCGGCCCGTTCTTTTTCCGCGTCGTCCAGGTTGCCATCCTTGTTCAGGTCCAGATTTCCATTTTGCTGCTGCAGCCAGGTTTTCTTGCGGCGCTCCAGGATTTCCTTCCACTGGCCTTCCCTGACCTCAGGTTCGCGACCGCCGCGGTTGTGGGCCTGGCGGGCGCGGATCAGTTCATCGCCGGTGAGCTTGCCGTCCTTGTCGGCGTCGAATTTCCGCAGCGGTTTCGGAAGCGGGCTATCGGCGGACCAGGCGGAATTGGTCAGCATTGCAAAACCCGTGCAGGCCGCGAGACGGAGAAGCGTTTTCATCAGGGTATGATAGAGGGAAAGTTGCCGTTCCGCCCTTAATGTTATTGGCGGACGGGCGCGCGGTGAACCACACCTTACATAACTGGGCTGCACGTGTAAAGGCCCGCATCCACGGCGTGCGGACAAAAGAATGGGCGGGATCAGCGGGGGGGAATTTCCATGGCCGTCCATGGACCATTCACCCATTTGCGGTGCGGTGCTATCACGCGGCTATCGCACCAAGGCGGCGGGAATCAGACGCCCACCATTTCCTTCAAGGACGCGTTGCGGTAGTCCACATTCATCTGGCGGATGTAGTCGGCGTCGATGAGTTTCGGACAGACAGCTTCGCACTCGTATTGGTTGGTGCAGTTTCCAAAACCCTGATCGTCCATGGTGCGGACCATCGCGAGGGCGCGTTTGTCCGCCTCCGGCTGGCCCTGCGGGAGGTGATTGAAATGGGCGACCTTGGCCGCGACGAAGAGCATGGCGCTGGAGTTTTTACAGGCGGCGACGCAGGCTCCGCAACCGATGCAGGCGGCGGCCATGAAGGAGGCATCCGCGTCCGGCTTGGAAACCGGCACGCTGTTTGCCTCGGGGGCGGATCCGGTGCGGACGGTGATATAACCGCCGGCTTGCTGGATGCGGTCGAAGGCGCTGCGGTCCACCGCAAGGTCGCGCACGACCGGGAACGCCGTGGCGCGGAAGGGCTCGATCCAGATGGTGTCGCCGGTGCGGAAGCTGCGCATGTGCAGCTGGCAGGTGGTCACCCCGCGCTTCGGTCCGTGGGGCATACCGTTGATAACCATGGAGCAGGCGCCACAAATGCCTTCGCGGCAGTCGTGGTCGAAAGCGACGGGATCGCCGCCCTTGCCGATGATTTCCTCATTCACAATATCCAGCATTTCCAGGAACGAGGCGGAATCCGGAATGGCCTTGGCGTCATAGGTTTCGAAACGGCCCGGGGCGTCCGGACCGGTTTGACGCCAGACTTTGAGAGTGAGATCGAGGGAGGACTTGGATGCGGCCATGGCAGGATAGCAGGGAAAGGATGCTGTAAAAAAGAACGATGGCGGCACCGGCCACGGATTCAAGAGCCGCTTTTAATTCCAGGCACTAAATTTCAGAGTAGTCCGCAACCAGAGTAGTCCGCTCAGTCCTCTGAGCG
>JAQGPD010000113.1 GCA_028293305.1 Verrucomicrobiales bacterium
ACGATTTCCGTGGAAATGGAAAGCCGGACTTGAGGGAAATGCGGCTTTTCTTTCCGGCGAAGGGAAATAAAGCGGGGAAAAGGAGCCCGGCGGTCGGCAAGGTGGCTTGGATCAGCTGCCCCAGCGGGCAGGCCCGTCGATGGAGATGGCTCCGGTGGGAAGGTGGATTTTGATGAGGGTGCCCGGAGCGGTGGCGCTGACGGTGGTGCCGGCGGAGGAAAGGATGGCCCCGCCGCGGAGGGTGAGGACCTGGTTTCCGGAGTGATAGTGGATCTCCCGGGCGGTGGCGGTGGTGATGGAGGTGGGGTCGGCAGGATCCGCGAGCTTGGCGGTGGCGGGGGAGCCTTTCACCCGGAGGGCGGCGGGGTCGTCGGCACCGGGGTCGAGTCGATAGGCGAGATTTTCCCCGTTGAGGACCCAGCCCCCGGCGAGGGTGACGGCGGTGGTTTCGAGGCGGGTGGCATCGGGCCCCAATTCGGCTTCGGTGACGAGGAGGCCTGTTTTGGGGAAAACGTGGGCGGGCGGGAGGCCGGGTTCCTTGCGGTCGGTCGGTGGGGATTGGGCCAGCGGGGCAGGGGCGGGGGCGCGGTTGGCGCTGCCGAAGGTGATGAGGCGGGTGGCTCCGGCGGCGAGGGCTTTGGCTCCGGTGGTGGTGGCGGAGGCGATTTTCCGTCCCCCGGCCAAGGTCGCGCCCGCGACGGCGCGGGAGGAGTTGGCGGTGGCTTCGGCAACGGCCCGGCTGCCGGTCATGGTGGCGGAGGCCAGTTTTTTACTGCCGGCAACCACGGGACGGCTGACGTAACCTGTTCCGGTTGAGAGGCCGTGACCCACTTGCCGGACCTGATGGCAGGCGGGCACGCAGGCGAGGCTGACCAAAAGGAGGCTGGAGAGAATAAAGTGGGAACGCATTTTCCAGCAGGATGGGATTGAGGGAAAGTGACACAACTGTCAGGCGGCACAAGAAATTTTGAGCAGGAATCCGCAGACTCTGCTGCTCAAAGATTGATGTCGTCCGGGCCCGGCTCGGCGGGGGCATTGGAGTCCGCGGGCTCCGTGGAATCCGACGTAGGGAGTGGGAACGGCGGCAGCAGCCCGGCATCGGTTCCCGGATCAGGGGCGGCAGGAGTTGGAACGGGGGCGGCTGGGGGATTGAGCGTGGCTTCGGATGCGGCTGGGGCTGGAGTCTGGGCCGGAGCCGGGGCGGGGACGGTGGAGGAATCGGGAGGTTTGGGGGTGGTGGCGTCGTCCACCATTTTGATCAGGTTGGTTTGGAAAGCGGGGTCGCGCTCGTAGAGCATTTCGAAAACGCCGCGCCGCATGGCGGGGTCCTCCATGAGCGTCATGGCTTCGGCGATGCCGGCTTTGAAGGATTCCGGGGAGCCGTACAGCCAGGATTCGCAGGCGTCGGCGACGACTTGGTTCCGTTGTTCGGGGTCGGTCAGGTTCATGGCCCACATCAGGGCTTCCGCCGGGGCATTGGGGGCGGCGGTCACCGCGAATTGGCTGGCGGCGGCCTCCCGGGCGGGGCCTTCCGGGAGGGAATTGATGAATTTCGAAACCGCCGCCGGACTTTGGGCTGTCCAAGCCGTGACCAATGCGGCGGCCGCAGCCGCGCGGTCGTTTTCCGAGGAAAAAGTGATGGAACTCAGCCATTGTGAGGCACTTGCGGGAGAAAGCGCGGCCCACGCGGTGATGGAGGTGACGATGGCGGCGGTGCGTTCCTCACCGCTGAGCGAGGCGGCCCAGGCGGCGGCGCTGACGGGGTCGGTGGCGGCCCATGCTCCGGCGATGGAGGACAAGGCGCCGCGGCGGGATTCCAAGTTGGAAAGTGTTGAGGCCCAAGCAGCGGCAGCAGCTGGAGATTGGGCGGCCCAGCGACTGGAAAGCACGGAAACGGCTTCGGGATCATCCACGCCGGTGCGGCTCATCCAAGCGGCGGCGGCGGCGGGATCCTTGCCGCTCCAGTGAAACATGAGCGAGGAAAGGGCGTCGTCCCGGAAGGTGCCGGCTGGCAGGGACCCCGCCCAGTTTCCGGCTTGGACCGGGTCGGCGGCGACCCAGGTTTCCATGAGAGCTTCCAATGCCTCGGCCCGGGTGTTGTTTTCCTCCATGCCGGCAATGGACAAGGCGGCTGGATAGTTGGGCGAGGAGGTGAAGGGAGTGGTGCCGGATTGGGAATTCCCGGTGGTGGAATCCTCCTTCGCCGGCTGGCCGGAGCCGGGTTTACCGGCTGCGGCGTTGCTTGAGCCAGAGGCAGATACCGATTTTGCATTGCTGGAATCGGAGCCAATGCCGTGAGTGAGCCGATTGACGAACCACACGATGGCAACCACGGCGGTGGTTCCTAAAACCGCCATTTTCCAAGGAGCGAGCCGGGTCCGGGCACGGGCGCGGGCGGGAATGCCCTGGCTGAAATCCATGAACAGGTCGCCATCCATTTCGGGAGGGATCCCGGATTCGGGTTTGGATTCAGCTCCGAATGCAGCCCTGATCTTGGCGTCCGGCTGAGGAGAAAAGTTCCGCGCTGGATTCGACCGCTTATTGGAAATCCGGTCGGGCTCAGGAATCGCAGGCGCTGGTCCCCACGGTTCGGTCGACTGGGAGACCGCCGATGAAGCGGGCGCAGTTGGCGGTTTTTGCGCCACCTCCGATTTCAGAAACGCCGGAGCGGGAGCCTTGCTCGGACTCGGCTTCGGGCCGGCAGCCGCATCGGGCGTGGCGATCAGACTTTCCAGCAAGGCTGGATCCGGTGGCCACGGGGCGCGGGTGGGGCGAGGACCGGGGTGGCCGGAGGATGGGGGATCCGTTTTCACGGGAGATTTCCCGTTATCGGGAGAGGGGTTCAAGAGCCGCGTTTGAAGCGACGGCCCACGATATCGCTTTCATTGCCTTCGACATCGACGGCGCGGAAAAAGATGCGTTTGCCGACGGAGCTTTTATTACGGAACTCGACCAGCCAGGAAGTGCTGGCGGTGCCTTTGGCGGTGAGGGTCGCTTTCCGCCATTTGGACGAGCCATCGATTTGATAATAAACGGCTTTCACGCCTGCGGCCGTGGTGGTGGCACCGGTGCCGGTGCCAGTGGACGTGCCGGTGTCCGTGGCGGTTCCGATGATGATGAGATCGGAATTCGTGTTGATGGCCGGGGTGGTGATGGTGATCACCGGAATGGACGACGTCGTGGTCGTCTGGGCCTGCGCGGAGAGCGCCGGGGCCAGCAACAAAGCGGAAAGAAGGAGCTTTTTCATAGGCGGGTTTCGAAAAGGATAGGGGAGACTGACAGCTTCGACAAGGGATGACGAGGAAAAGTTCAACAATTTACACAAGATCCGAGGGCGGCGGGGAAAGGGGCAGGGGGATGGGGGCGTCCGGCACATCGCCAATTTCCACCAAGGTTCCTTCCGGAACCAGATTGTAAACCTCCACGACGTCGGGATTGGACATCCTCACGCAGCCGTGGCTGGCGGGCGTGCCGAGGAGGGACTCCTGATTGGTGCCGTGGATGTAAATATAGCGGTCGAACGTGTTGGCATTGTCTGATTCCATGCCCTCCAGCCACAGAATCCGGGTCAAAACATAGTCCTCCGGTGCTTCGGCGCCGTCCCAAACCCCGACGACCTCCCGGCTTTTAAAAATGGTGCGTTCCGGCGCCCCATCGCCGATTTTTCTCGCAATGCGGAAAAGCCCGAGCGGCGTGTGATTGCTGCCGGGCTCCGTGCCAAGCCCGTAGCGGGAGGTGGAAATCGGCCAGGATTGTAGGGTTTTCCCCGAGGAATCGACAAGCCGCATGGTTTGTCCGGCGATGGAAACTTCCAACTTCATGGAACTAAAAACGGTGGATTCCGGGGTTCGTCAAGGACCGACATGGCCCGCTATTCATAAAAGCGGGGGCTCAGGTGTGCAGTAAATTCATAAGAAGGATGAAAATTTCCTGTTGCCCCTGCTTTTCCGTCACTTATGAACTTGACGCCTGTCATCCTTTCGATGAATTTGGCTCCATCCTAATAACCAAGGGAACCATAATACCCATGACAAAAACCAACACCAGCATTCAGGGTGCCGCCATCCTCGGCAGCCTGGCCCTCGCGGCTTCCGCTTTCGCGGGCACTACCGTGTCCACCGGCAAGGGCACCGTTCCTCCAGCTCCGGCTCCTGCCGCCGGCCTCTTCGACTCCGTCGGAGCCACCGTCGATATCGGCTACGATACCCACTACTTCTTCCGCGGATTCCTCATCAGTGAGCAAAACGTCTGGGGTCAAGTGGCTCTCTCCGTGCCTCTCTCCGAAAAACTCTCCCTCGGTCTCGGTGCCTGGTATACCTCCTCCGCCGACATCAGCTATGATGAGCTCGACCTGAACGCCGGTCTGTCCCTGGACGCCGGCTTCGCCAAAATCGGTCTCGGCTACACCCGCTATGAATTCTTCGACGGCAGCGCCGGCGAAGGAAATGGCGTGGACAGCGCGGATGAAATCGGCCTCACCGTCGGCAAGGCCCTCGGCCCTGTCAACATCGGCGCCGGCTACTACTACGACTTCGAAGCCGAAGGTTCCTACATCGAGCTGGGCATCGACGCCCCGATCGCTGTCACCGACACCTTCAGCATCGTGCCAGCCGCTCTCGTCTCCTACGGTGACGAATACTACTCCACCGACAGCGATTTCCAGCACGTGAAGCTCTCCGTGTCCTTCCCGATCAAGCTGACCGCCACCGCCACCCTGACCCCATACGTGGCCGGCAACATCGCCCTCGGCACCACCGAAGAATTCACTGATGACACCCTCTACGGCGGTGTGAAACTCAGCGTTTCCTTCTAAGCCGATCCGAAATTTCGGCCACCTGCCAGCCGCCTCCGGGTGGCTGACAGAAAGTCGAACCCATCCGATCCATCATTTAGAGCCTCCCGGTCCGCCGGGGGGCTCTTTTTGTTTTGAAAATCCGGCCCTGAGAACCGCCATCCGGCTTCTCCGTCCCGTGCCATGCCGTCCGTGGCACCCAGGAGCTGACAGCGTATTGTTGGTTTTTAATTGTCAGGTTTACAACAGTTCAGGATCCGCGCCCGCCATCACGACGCCATGTGCGCTTGCGGGTGCGCTTACGGGTGCGCTTACGGAGAATGCCCGATTTCCCGCTTCCGACGCCGACCCTAACTGATTGCGCGCGGTTCCCGCGTAAAATCCGGGCATTTGGAGAGAATACCGCCTTGCGCGGCGTAGCCAACGATCTCATTTCAAGCATCTTTCCCACGCGCTGATTTGCGTCACAATCATCCCGACCCCCATGACTATCCGTCCCCTCCTGCTTTTCCTCCAAGCCGCTTTCCTGCCCATGGCCGCCTACGCCCAGGCACCGCAGGCCCCGGATAAGGACGCGAAAATCCTATCGGAGGTCAAAGTCCCGGACGGTTTCGATCTCACGGTCTTTGCGAGCCCGCCGCAGGTGAATTACCCCGTTTACGCCGCCGCCGCCCCGGACGGCACGGTCTACATCAGCTCGGATAAAAACGGATCCTTGGACCGCAAAGGCCAGCGAGGCTCCGTGGTCCGCCTCCGGGATACCGATGGCGATGGCCGCGCGGATGAAGTGAAGGCCTTCGTGCCGGATGTGGATTCCCCCCGCGGCTTGGTTTGGGATCACGACCGCGTCATTCTGATGCATCCGCCGCACCTCAGCGCCTTCATCGACCACAATGGCGATGGCGTGGCGGACGAGCAAAAAATTCTGGTCAAGAATATCGCCTTTGGCTTCAAGGACCGGCCCGCCGACCACACTTCCAACGGTGTCACCCTCGGCGTGGATGGCTGGCTTTATCTGGCCATCGGCGACTTCGGGTTCATGGAAGCCGAGGGCACGGATGGGAAAAAACTGCAGCTGCGCGCCGGCGGGGTCGTCCGCGTGCGGCCCGACGGGACGGATCTCCAGCTGTATTCCCGCGGCACCCGCAACATTTTGGAAGTCGCCCTTTCTCCAACTCTCGAAGGGTTCGCCCGCGACAACACCAATGACGGTGGCGGCTGGGACATGCGTTTTCACCAATTCACGGGATTGGAGGAACACGGCTATCCATCGCTCTACATGAACTTCGGCGCGGAGGCCATCCAGCCGATTGGAAATTACGGCGGCGGCTCCGGTTGCGGCGCCGGGTGGTTGGACGAGCCGGGCTGGCCCGCCGGCTATCAAAATGTCCCCCTCACCGTCGATTGGGGCAAGGAATGGGTCTTCCGTCACGAACTGTCCGCCGATGGCGCGACTTACAAGGACAAGGCCATGGAGTTCATCCATCTCCCGCGCGCCACCGATGTCGATGTTGATGCCTCCAGCCACCTCTATGCCACCAGCATGGCCGGAGCCACCTTCAACTATAACGGCGAGGATGTCGGATATGTTGTCAGGGTCACGCCCAAAGGTTATAAAGCGGAAGCCCTGCCGGATTTTGCAAAACTGGATGAAGCCGGCCTCGTCGCTTTGTTATCGTCGCCCAGCCATCGCCGCCGCCTGGAAGCCCAGCGCACCCTCCTCCGCCGTGGTCTGAATCCCGCCTCCATTTCCGCATTGGAAGCCTTCGCCTCCAATGCCACCGCCCCGCTCCATGGCCGCGCCGCCGCTTTGTTCACCCTGCTCCAGGGACAAGGTCCGAAATCCTATCCTTTCCTGACAAAACTCGCCGCGGACGCCGCGCTGCGTCCTCTGGCCATCCGCGCCTTGGGGGATCGGGGCGAATCCGTCCCCGCCGAAGCCATCGCCGTCCTCTCCGCCGGATTGAAGGACGCCTTGCCGCGCACCCGGGTGGAAGCTTCCGTGGCCCTGACAAGACTCGCTCAAAAACCCGCCGCCGCCGCCATCGCGGAACTGCTGGCGGATGCCGATCCGACCGTTTCCCACACCGCCGTCCAATGCCTCATCCGTCTCGGAGCCGCCGAGGTCTGCCTGGCCGTGGTGGATGCGCCCGGCTCCACGGACCCGCGCCGCGCCGGAGCGCTGCGCGTGCTGCAGTCGCTGCACACCATGCCCGTGGTCGAGGCCCTGACAGATCGATTGAAAAAAGAAACGGACAGCTTCCGCCGCCGGGGATTGATCACCGCGCTTTGCCGCCTTTCGGCCAAGGAAGGCATCTGGAAAGGCGACAGCTGGGGCACCCGTCCTGACACCTCCGGCCCCTACTATCAAGCCACCGCCTGGGAGGGCTCCGCAGGCATCGCCAAAACCATGAGCGACGTCCTCGCCCATGCCCCGCAGGATGAAGCCGCCTATCTGCTGGCGGAAATGAGCCGCCATAAAATGCAGGACGATGCCGCCCTCGGCCAGGTCCTCACCATGGCCGCTGGAAATCCCGCCCTGGTGCCTGTGGCCTTGGCGCAACTCTCGCGCAGTGAACGCCTTCCAGCGGAAGCGTTACCCATTCTCCTCGCCGCCGCCACCGCTCCCGGAACCAGTCCCGCGGACCGCGTGACGGCCATCACGGTTCTCGCCAAAGCGGATCATCCTGAAGCCGCCACCGCCAGCCTCACCGGTCTCGCCCTGTTGTCCAAAAAGGAAGGTGCCGAAAAAGCAGCCACGGCTTTCCTGGCTTCCCCCAAGCTGGAAAATCACCACACCGCCATGGAGCACGCCGCTGAAAAAACCGGCGGTTTTGAAGCCACCTGGGCGGACGCCGCCCTCCTCACCCTGGCCGCCCGCACCTCCGGTTCGCCGGAAGCCAAACAACTTTCCCAGGCCGCCCTGGACAAAGGCTGGGAAACTCCCGCGCGCCGCGCCCAGATCCTCCAAGCCATCACGCTAACCAAACAACGCTCGTGGTCCGACCGCGTCCTGACCGCACTGAACGACCCGGATCCCGCCGTGCTCGCCGCCGCCAGGGACGCCGCGAAAACCCTCAAGCTGGACCCCGCCGCCGCCGCCGCCCCCAAGCTGGCCACCCTGGATCCTGGCAAGATCCTGGACGCCGTCCTCGAGGCCAAAGGCGATGCCGCCGTTGGACAACAAATTTTCCTCCAGGCGGGATGTGTGGCCTGCCACACCCTGGCAAAGGACGAGCCGCAACGCGGTCCTTACCTCGGCACCATCGCCGATACCTACAAACGCCGCGAACTGGCGGAAGCCATCCTGGATCCTAACAAAACAATCGCCCAGGGTTTCGTGACCAACATTTTCGAAATGGCCGACGGCAGCACGCAGTTGGGATTTGTCACCACGGAAGCCGCCGACAAAGTGGTCATCCGGAATGTCGCCGCGCAGGAAATCACCCTGGCCGTCGCCGATATCAAAAAACGCGACAAACTCCCCACCTCACTCATGCCCCCGGGTCTCCTGCTGAACTTCACCGCCAAGGACTTCGCCTCCCTCCTGGACTACCTCCAAAGCCTCGCGAAAAAATAACCCGGACCGCGACTTTTCAAGTCGCCCCGGCAACCCGGTTCCCCAAAGCATCAGTCCAAGCCCCCGGTCGCACCGGCAGGCACAAGTCTTATTCGTCCTAAAGATCATATAACTCCTAAAAAAGGACCGCGACTTTTCAAGTCGCCCCGGCAACCCGGTTCCCCAAAGAATCAAGCCCAGGCCCCTAATCTCCCCCGGCAGGCATACGCCACATTCGTCCTATAAATAATATAACCCCACCATCTTTTTTTCCCTCTCCTGAACCACCGCCCCGCCCCGCCCCGCCCCGGATCCCATCCTTTCCAAAACGTCCGCCCCGGCAATTGAGCAATCCCATTGCGCGTTTGATCCGTGAGGGAATCCAGCGCTCCTTTTCAGGATCATGATCTACCTCGATCACAACGCCACCACCCCGGTCGATCCCGCGGTGCTGGAGGCCATGGAGCCGTTTTGGCGGGGGCATTTCGCCAATCCCGGCAGCAATTCCATCCTGGCCCGTCCCATCAAACGCGCCCTGTCCACCGCGAGGGAGCAATGCGCGGATTTGTTGGGATGCGATCCCGCCGAACTCATCTTCACCAGCGGCGGCACCGAATCACTGAATACCGCCCTGCATTCCCTGACAACCTCCGCGGGTGCCCGGCGGCATTTGATAGTCGGAAGCACGGAGCATGAGGCCGTTCTCCGCCCGGTCGCCCATCTGGAAGCCGCCCTGGGTTGGGAAATCACGCGCCTGCCGGTGGATGCCGCCGGTGAATGGACCCTGACGGATCTCGCCGCCGCGATCCGACCCGGCGAAACCGCGGCGGTGGTTTTGATGTGGGCCAATAACGAAACGGGCGTCACCCACCCCATCCCCCAGGCCGCCGCCCTCGCCGCCGCGCATGGCATTCCCGTCCTGACCGATGCGGTGCAGGCCGCCGGAAAAGTGCCGCTCGCCCTGAATGAATCCGGCGTGCAATTCGCCGCTTTTTCCGGTCACAAGTTCAACGCCCCCAAAGGCACCGGACTGCTTTATGTCAGGGCCAACACCGCCTTCGAGCCCCTCCTGCGCGGCGGTGGACAGGAAAACGGCCGCCGCTCCGGCACGGAAAACGTCGCCGGCATCGTCGGACTCGGCGCCGCCGCGAAATGGGCTGCGGCATCGTGGGAGCGCATGGAAGCTCTGGCCGCCCGGCGGGATCATTTTGAAAACGAAGTCCTGCGCCGCATTCCCGGCAGCCATCGGAACGGCCATCCCCACCACCGTGTCCCCAACACGGCCAGCCTGAGATTCGACGGCACCCAGGCCGAGGGATTGTTGTTATTGCTCGATCAAAAATGCATCTGCGCCAGCGCCGGCAGCGCCTGCAGCACCGGAAGCCTGCACCCTTCGCACGTGCTCACCGCCATGGGCCTGGATCCCGCCTCCGCGCGCAGCACGCTGCGCTTCAGTCTCGGCCGCACGACCACCGACGAGGAATTGGCCACCACGGTCTCCGCCCTGGAAGCCGCGGTGGCGAAGTTCCGTTCACTGATGCCGTCCTGACTGATAGTGGATTGATTGGACAGCCATACCTAACCGGATGAAAGCCCCGAAGTCCATGCTGTTGACAGTGCTTCCGCTGGCGGCGGGTGCGGCACTGTGGCTCGTGAAATCGGGGGCTCCCCAGAGATGGCATGCCAACAGGATTATTGCAGAAATTGAGAACCACCGTCTCCGGGAAGGCCGATTGCCGGATCCCCGTGACCATTCTCTGATGAAATCGCTGGGTTTCGAACTTTTGGCAGGCTGGCATCCAGATTACGAACCGCTCGATGCCTTCAACTATCGCAGCACAATCCTGGAAGGTTTCGACGGGCCCTATTGGATATACGAATCCAAGTCCCGGCAATGGATTCATGGATTTCCACAGTAGTTTTGCCAACCCTGCTGGTCCTGCCGGCCATCGGCCCGCGACGCACCGTGAGCAGCTGACGCAAACCGTTCTGCTTTGGCGGCTGCGGCAAAAGCGGCGAAAACGTTGCCGGACGTCGACCTGCCATGACACCATTCCGTGGGAGTTCACGTGACGGGACGGTTGCATAAAATAACGCCATCGGGCAAACCGGCCGAGCCGTTCCCGTGCTTCACCCTGTCATGAATCCGAACCGTGGGAGTTCCGGTGACGGGACCGTTGCTTCAGGCCCTAAAACCACGTTCCTGACACACAGTCCTCCCGCCGGGCGGGCGGTAAAGTTGCGATAGGGTATTCGCGTATTGCGCAGTGGTGAGTCATAGGAGGCGGCGTGGGCGCGGGCCGCCTTTTTGCCATGAATTTGAAAATCCTAGCTGGTTTGCTTCCTCTGCTTCTGTTGTCGGTCAGCGTATGGCTGATGTCCAAACCGGATTCGCAGGGAGCGCCCTCCAATGACGGCACGCCTGCGACGCCCACGGCGGAAGTGGGGCCTTCCGCATTGGAATCGAAGATCGTGGAGGCTTACAATGCCTTTGATTTCGGGAAGATTTTTGTGCTGCCGGCCGGTCCGAAGGGCTTGGAATATTCGGCGGTGGCGCGCGGCTTTGATGGGAAAAAAGTCCGCCTGGCCGGATCGATGGTGCGCCATCTGCATGAGGATGCCTCCCTCTTTATCCTGGCGGATCAACCCATGTCGCTGAACGTTGCCGAGTATGGCCTGGCGGATAGTCTGCCGCCGAATGCGGTGCATGTGATTCTTCCGGTCCTGCCAGGAATGGCACCCGACTGGGTGCGCCAACCGATGGTGATTTACGGCACGCTGGAACTGGGGCCGCGGGAGGAAAAGGATGGACGCATTTCCCAGGTCCGGCTCCACGCGGACCACATCACGGCGGCGGACGGCCGCACAGTCATCGAGCCCCGCCGCTCCATCCTGCTGCAGCCCGCCCGGCTACGCTCCGGCAAGCTGTAATGCCCACACCCCTTTCCGCACTCAACCCGGAATAACGAAACATCCTATCACCTATGAAATCCAAGCATCTCCACCTCGCCCTGCTGGGACTCGCCGCCTCCGCCGGAGTCGCGCCAGGCGCCCCCATCGTCACCCGCCTGAATCCGACCAGCGCTCTTTTCACTTATGACGATGCCACGCCTCCGTTCATTTCCCGTTTCATGGCGGGTCAACGATTCGATCTCCAGGCCACGATCCAGGCGGATCCCGGCACGCAGATCACCGCCGGATTTTTCACTGTGGATGGCAATCCGGTTTCCAGTCCTATCACTATCACGGACATTGGCGGCGGCAAGTTCAGCATCGTGCTGCGGGCCTACTCCAATCTGAATGCCGGAGCCCACACCTTCGGTTTGTTCGCCCTGCAGAACAACTTCCAGATCGCCAGCGCCTCCGGAAATTTTGAAGTGGTGGGAACCACCCAGCTCGGACGGAAAACCAAAAACATCATTTATTTGATCGGCGATGGCATGAGCCTGGCCCACCGCACCGCCGCCCGCATCGTTTCCAAGGGCGTCGCCCATGGCAAGGCCATCGATCCCCTGGCCATGGATACGCTCCCGGTCGCCGCGATCCTGAACACGCCTTCCCTGAATTCCATCATCACCGACTCCGCACCCGGAGCCGCTTGCTATTCCACCGGTAACAAATCCAATAACGGTCAGGTCGCGGTCTTTCCTGACGACACTTCTGACAAGTGGGACAATCCCCGGGTCGAACACATGGGCAATTTTCTCGCCCGCACCCAGGGGAAAGCTCTTGGTATCGTGACCACCGCCGATGTCGAGGACGCCACGCCGGCGGCTTTCTCCGCACACACGCAGGACCGCGGGGCGGGCACCGGCATTTGTGATATGTTCCTGGATGAAGGCGTCGCCAACCACAACCTCCGCGTCCTTCTGGGCGGTGGCCGTAAATGGTTCATTCCTTTCGGCCAGCCCGGCACCGGCCGCGTGAACACCCTGACAGGTTCCGGCGCGGACGCCGTGGTGCCGCTCGAACTCGCCACCGCCTGGGGCGTGCCCACCGGTGCGCTGGACCCCACCCGCGACCTCATCGGGGACTTTGTCACCGCCGGTTTCACCTACGCCGCGGACGCCTCCGCCCTCGCCGCCGTGCCCGCCAACACCACCAAGCTGCTCGGACTTTTCCACAGCGGAAACATGGATGTCTCCCTTGATAAAATCGCCGCCCGCCGTGGCGGGGCCGCCGTGGGCACCGTCGCCACATTCCCTAACCAACCACTGCTCGAGGAAATGACGGACAAGGCGCTGCAGGTCCTCAGCCAAAATCCCGCCGGCTTCGTCCTCATGGTCGAAGGCGCTTCCATCGACAAGCAGGCTCACAACATGGACAGCGAGCGCTTCGTGCACGACACCATCGAATTCGACCGCGCCGTCGCCCGTTGCATCGCCTTCCAGACCGCCAATCCGGATACCCTCATCATGGTCACCGCTGACCACGAATGCGCCGGAGCCGCCATCATCGGGGCCTCCAACGTGACCAATGCCGAACTCATCAACCGCGCCGCGATGAATGGCGCGGACGGTGTGGCCGGTAAAATCAATGGGGCTTCCGGTGCCTCCACGGATGGTCAGGCCCGTCTCCGCACCAATGTGGTGAACACCTACGACAGCGCCTCA
>JAQGPD010000119.1 GCA_028293305.1 Verrucomicrobiales bacterium
GTGCGGGCGCGGGACTTGGCGTCGGTTCCGGCATCGGCACAGGCGGCGCGGGTGCTGGACTTGGCGTCGGTTCCGGCATCGGCACGGGCGATGCGGGCGCGGGACTTGGCGTCGGTTCCGGCATCGGCACAGGCGGCGCGGGTGCTGGACTTGGCGTCGGTTCCGGCATCGGCACGGGCGGTGCGGGCGCGGGACTTGGTGTCGGTTCCGGCATTGGCGTAGGCGGCGGTGCCGGACTTGGCGTCGGTTCCGGCATCGGCACGGGCGGTGCGGGCGCGGGACTTGGCGTCGGCATTGGCGCCGGCGGCGGTGCGGGTGCCGGACTCGGCATTGGCTCCGGCATCGGCGCGGGCGCAGGAGCCGGCTGCAATGGAGCCGGCATGGGCACGGGACTCGCGGGATCCTGCGCTGGAAGGAGCGGATTGAGCGCGAGGCAAGTCAGGAGACCGGCCGTGATTTTGACTGACAGGTTCAGGCGGATCATGGGGAGGATTTGGGCTGGAGCCGGCTGAGGGTTTCGAGATTTGCACGTTGCTCATCCACGGGGATCGCGGCGCGGGAGGCGTCATCGGCGGGGCCATAAAGGTAACGGTCACGGTCGGCGATCAAACGTGCGGTTTCCGGCGAATCCGTGAGGGTGCGGGATTGATGGAACTCCACGGAACCGAGGTATTCATTCACCAGGGCATGGAAGGCGTGGCGGCTGGTGCCGGGGCGACGGAGATCGGTGAGGATGGCATGGGGTTCCCTCGGAGTGCCCTCCACGGGACGGCGGGCCGCGGCGGCGGCGATGAGGCGGCGGCGGATTCCCTGACCGATCACGAGCAGTAGCAAAAACGCGGGAGCGGCGTGCAGGAAAATCCGGTTCACAGGCACCGGCGCGACGGCGGTGGCCAGCCATTTGCCATCTGTCAGGGGCTGATCCAGAATGTCGCCCAGTTCCTCGGACGGTGGAGGCGTTTCCTGGACGCCGGCGAAATCCCTGGCATCCCCCGGACCGGCGGCGGCGGGTTTGAATTCACCCGTCACCGTCAAGGCGATGGGCTGGCTGCGGCGCGTGACGTAGGCACCGGTTTCCGGATTGAAAAAATGCATCACAAACGGCGGAATCTCCGTCTGCATCTTTTCGGGGATGAGGATCTGGGTGAAACTTTTCCGCCCCTGCTCGGTGCCCCAGGCGCGGTTTTCCTGACTGACCCGCGGCGCGTATAAACGCCAGCCATCGGTCGATTCCATCTTCGGTGCGGCGATCGCATCGAAATTTCCGATACCTCCCACCGCGATCTCCAAAGCGATAGGGTCGCCCGCATTGAGTGTCAGGGGCGAGGCCTCCAGCTCCAGGTTGAAGTCGCCCACGGCTCCCCCGAAGTCGGCGGGCCGGCCTTCCAATGGCAGTTCCTTCACGTTCACTTTCAACGTATTGCTGGTCAGGGTCAGGTTGCGGCGGTTCCCCTGCTGGCGGCCGAAGGGGTCGTCCACACTGCCTGCGAAAGGAATGAGAAGTTCCGCCTTCACCTCCGCGGGGCCGAACTCCTGCGCGCCGGCCTGCAAGGCGGTGAGGACGCTCTCCAACTGAAACGCGCGCCACACCACGCCATTGATTTGCCGCGCCTCCATGCCGCCGGACCGGTCGAAGCGGTTGACCGCGAAACCCTGGGTTTTGATCTGCGGGAAAAACTGGCTCAACTGCTGCACGCCCGGATGCATGAGGATGGAAACCTTCACCGGCACGACCTCCCCTTTCCAAAATTCCGTGCGCCCCACGCTCAGCTGCACGCTCGGAACGAATTCGTTATCCACTTCCACCGGCTCGGTGATGACCACGGGCACGGCGGCGGTCTGGACTTCCTTGTTGTCCGCTTTGATGGTCTGCGCGGGAATTTGATAGGTGCCCGCAGTGGCTCCCTGCACGGTGTAGCGCAGCGTGATCTCGATCTGTGGCGTGCCATTGAAGGGCAGCACCCGGCGGCTCTGGCCGCTGTAGGTGATGGAAAGTCCCGGGACTTCGATGGTCTGCGGAAAATCCTGCAGCGCCTCCTGGGCACCGGTGATTTGATAGGACAAAACCGCCTGTTGCCCGGGCTCGATGCTGCGCGCCGAAAGCAGGGGCGACACCCGCAGCTCGGGCTCCTGCGCCTGCGTCCGCGCCGGCATCAGCAGGCAACACAAGGTCAGGAGAAAAATCGGAATGGAAAAAAATCGGGTCATCGGAAGGGTTTGAAAATGGGGTGGCCTAACCTACCAATCCTTGAGAGGACGGCGTTCGGGGGCCTGTTCGATGCGCGGGCGCACCTTCATGTCTTCATCGGAAAGCAGCTCCAGTTGGCGCTTGGCTTCGGCGGGGCTGAACCCCGTTTCGGAATTTACTTCGTTCTCGGCTTCATCGGCCTCCCCGGGGTCGCCCCCCTCGCCGGAGTCGTCGGGTTGGTCGCCGTTTTTGCCGTCCTTTCCCTCGCCTTCCTCATCGCCTTTTTCCCCCTGGTTCCCCTGCTCGCCGATCTCGCCGGATTTGTCCTCATTGCTCTTTTCACGGGCGGCTTTTTCGGCTTCGCCCTCCCCTTCTTTTTTGGAGCCGGCCTCGCCTTCCTCCTCGCCATTGGGGCCCTTGCCGCCGGGCTGTCCTTCGCCGGGGCCGCTTCCTTCGCCTTCCTGCTCACCTTCCCCTTTCTTGCCTTTTTTCTTTTCCTTGCCTCCCTCCCCTTTTTGTTTGCCTTCCTTTTTTTGCTGGTCCGCCATCTGCTGACGGATTTTCCGCAGCTTCTGGATCAGCTGGTCGGTGGTGTCATGGTTCGCTTTGAAATCCTCCTGCTTCGGCTCCAGGGCCAGGGCTTGTTGATAGTTCTCGAGGCTGTTTTCAAGCTGGCGGATCAGTCCGTCGATAAACGACAGGGTGATCTTCGGCTTCTTGCCGCGTTGGCTGATTTTCAGAAATTCCGCGGTGCGCTCGTAGATGGAATTCGCCAGGTTGTAATGCGCCTTGGCCCGCAACTCCACCTGGGGGCTGAGCACGGCCTGACCGAATGCATCCACGGCGGTGTCATAGTCTTTGTTTTTGAATGCCGCCGCGCCACGGCCGAATTCCAACACCGGATCGCCGCCCTTCCGGGATTTGTTATTTTCGTCAGGATCAAGACGCAGCTGGAAGTTCTTTTGCGCGGCCTCGAATTTCCCCTCGCGGTAAAATTCCCACGGATTCCCCACCGGCAATTCCTCCGGTGCGGAAGGCGAGGCCGGTTCCCCGCCCGTCGGCGAGGCCGGTGCCCTGTCCGTCGGCGAGGTCACGTCCGCCACCGCGGTGGGCGCGCCGCTTGTCAGGAAAATAAACCCCGCGATCAACATCCCGGTCACGGCCGGGACGGAACCCGAACCCGGGCCCGGGCCCGAGCCCGTGGCGGGCGGCACCGGCACGACGGGCAGCGGCGGCGGTCCCTGGCGGCGGTGCGGTTTGACAATGCCGGCGATCCATCCGCCGGTCAGCAATAACAAACCAACACCCAGAGGCCAGCGGTATCGGTCGATCGGTTTCTGCGTCAGTTTTCCTTTCATGGCGGTGCGCTTCAGCTTTTCCAAAATACGGTCGATCCGCTCATCATTCACCCCATTTTCGTCGAGGGACAAATAAAGGCCATCGGTGGTGTCCGCGATGCTCATGAGCACCTCGCGTTGCAGCTTGGAAAGCACCGGTTTTCCATCCCGGTCACGATACACACCGGACGGCGCGGATTCGTCAGGAATCAGATTTCCCGTCCGGGTGCCGACGCCGATGGTGATGATGGTCATCTTTTTTTCCTTGGCGCGGCGCGCGGCCTCGAGGGTGGTGCCCTCCAGATTTTCGCCATCGCTGAAAAGGATCAGCACCTGCTGGCCGGTGGCTTCGGCCTTGGCGAAAGTTTCCAGGGCGAGGTCGATGGGGCGCGCCAGATTCGAGCCGCCGCGCGGGATGACCTCGGCGTCCAGGGAGTCGATGCTTTCCAACAGAGCGTCGATGTCCGGAGTGATAGGCGCATACATGAAGGCGCTGCCGGCAAAGGGCATGAGGCCGATGCGGTCGCCGCGCAGGCGCTTGATCAGGTCCGTGGCGGCCAGCTGCGCGCGGACGAGGCGGCTGGGTTTCAGGTCATCCGTGAGCATGGACCGGGAGGTATCGATGGCCACGATGAGACTGCGTCCGCCAGGTCCGCTTTCCTCCTCCAGCATGCCGTATTGAGGCCGGGCGAGGGCGATGATGAAGCAGGCCAGCGCGCCGAGTTCAAAAAACAAAACCCACCAATCCTGCTGCCGGGCGCGCGGGATGAGCAGGCTGGAAAGGTGCCGCTCCGAAACCATGCGCGCCGCGGCTTTCCGCGCCCGCACTTCCGCCCACAGCTTCAGCCCCGCCAAAAGCGGAAGCAGCAGTAAAGCCAGGAGGACGATAGGATGGGCGAATGACATGACAGCGGAAAAATCAAAAAACGGCGACGATTGGTTAGGAGAAAAAGCGGTGTTTTATAGCAGGATGTTCGGAAGTGAGGAGGTGGGCAGATGAGCAAATGAGGTGATGTGAGGGATCAGGGATTTCTGCGCAGCAGGGTCTGGCCCAATACGACCGCCAGCAATGCAATCCCGGCGGCGGCGGCGAGGGGCCAATGATAGAGTTCATCCACCAGGGTGCGGCGGTGAATGTTGAGTTTGGTTTTTTCCAATTGGTCGATTTCCTTGAAAATGTTCTCCATCGCCCGGCTGTCGCGCGCCTGGAAAAACTTGCCGTTCGTG
>JAQGPD010000647.1 GCA_028293305.1 Verrucomicrobiales bacterium
AGGCGGTAACATAGGTCTTTCCCGAATCAGTATCCGTTCCGGTGATAAAAAATCTCATCCACCACCCAAGCACCCCGTCCAAGCGCGGCAAGCCCTAAGAGGCAGCCCCGGACGCGCCACGCCCCTCGGTGAGCGCGAATCCATGCTGGCCAAGCGCAGGCTGATCCTACTGGCTGATGAAGCAGGCAAAGAAGGAGCCCACGGCCGGACGCCTCAAAAGCACTTCTTCTCCCCAACAATCCCGCAACTCCAATCACATTCAGTAACCCAGTCTGATTCGGCTGCCCGCAAATCAGATCACGGGTTTCCCGATTGGATGAATAAAAGGCCGGTAAATCCGGCGGCTCCATTTTCAGAAAGAGAAAATGGAGCGGGCGAGGCGATTCGAACGCCCGACATCAACCTTGGCAAGGTTGCGCTCTACCCCTGAGCTACGCCCGCATACCCCTGAGGAAAACCTCTCGGTGGCGGACCGTGATTATTTGCATTTTCCCTCTTTCCGCAAGCAGGTTTTTCAATTTCTTTTCTTTTTTCCTCCCAGCCCCATTGGAGACACGTTTCCACGGGCAACTCTCCAAGACTCCGGACCCCTTCAAACCCTTTCCCCCTTCCCTTCCGCATGAACAAACTCGACGAAATCATCGCCACCAAACGCCTCGAAGTCGAAAAACTCCGCCCCCGCGCCGAGGCCCTCCGCCTGGCCGCGCTCAGCCGCAACGATTTCCGCTCCTTCTTCCGCGCCCTCGATCTCGGGCCAGACGAACTCGCCGTCATCGCCGAAGTCAAAAAAGCCTCCCCCAGCGTGGGCGTCATCATGGAAAACTTCGACCCCGTCATAATGGCGAAATGTTATGACGACGGCGGCGCAAACGCCATTTCCGTCCTCACCGACGAAAAATACTTCCAAGGCCACCTCAGCTACCTCTCCCGCATCCGTGCGGAAACCCGCATCCCTCTGCTCCGCAAGGACTTCATCATCGACGAAATCCAAATCTACGAATCAGTCGTCGCCGGCGCGGATGCCATTCTCCTCATAGCCGCTGCCCTAACTCAGTCAGAACTCGTTCATTTACAAGAAGTTGCAGAAAAATGCCAGCTTGACGTGCTAGTGGAGGTGCATGACGAAGCCGAGCTGGAACGTGTCCTGGAAACCGATGCCCGCATCATCGGCGTCAATAATCGCAACCTGAAATCCTTCGTCGTGGACCTCGGCACCACCGAGCGCCTCGGTGAGGACATCCCCGACGGCATCGTTTTCATCAGCGAAAGCGGCATCAAAACCCCGGACGACGCGCGCCTCGTTTACGAAGCCGGCGCCAACGGCATCCTCGTCGGCGAATCCCTCATGCGGGCCGACGACCCCGGCGAAGCGATCGCCGCCTTCCACGACTGCGTCCTCAGCGCCTCCTGACCATTCGCCCGAAACGGCGGCGGCTCAGGATTCCAAAAACGGATTCACCAACGTCACCCCCGTCCGCTCGAAATCCCTGACATTCCTCGTCACCACGGTCAACCCATGCACCAAAGCCGTGGCGGCAATCATGGAGTCCTTCACGGGTAAACGTCTTCCTGCTTGGGTCAGGTGAGCCATCAAGCGGGACCACTCCCGGGCCTCCGCCACATCAAAAGGAATAATTTGCACGTATCCTAAAATACCCTCCAGCCATTCCTCAAGGCGTTGACGCCGTTTGCCCGTTGGCATCAATTGAATTCCATACTCCAGCTCCGCCAATAAAACACTCGATGTTCCGGATTCAGACTCATGCCATCGAATCCAAGCCACCACTTCTGGACGAGGCACATTCGCCACCATCTCGGAGATCACATTCGAATCCAATATGTATCTCATTCAAACGGGCTGCGCAGGCTTTCCGAAATTTCGTTATCAGGAATGGGTTCAAACCACCCTTTTTCCGGACAAGCCAGCAAAGCGTCCGTCAAGCCCGTGGAGCCTTCTTTTTTTCTGCCCCCTGCATCTTTCCGCCGAAACACATATTCCCCGGGCTTGGTGCGTTCCACGTCGAAAGTTTCGCCCGGCTCGAGTCCATCCTCAATCCGGAAAACGTTGGGAAATATCACCAATCCCTGGTTGGAGAGCTTCGTCTGGGGCATGCACCAGAATACCACCAGCCGCGCCTTCCGCAACTATCTTATATCCTGCACGATTCCAGTTTCTTGTATCCCGCTTTCTCCTCGACCTGCTTTCGGTGGGTGAAATGGTGAGCCGAAGGTGCCACGCGATTAACTCAGATTCCAATGGCCAGCTCCGCAGGAGCACCTCCCCGTCCGCTATTGCGAAAAGCAGCCAACGCTCTCCACTGGATCCAGCTCCAAAACGCGATCGCACCACCGCCCACTATTTTGTTCCACGTGGAACACTTGCACGGTGTGCTATGGTGTGGGCCGCCTGCCGACCCGCAGTATTCCAATTTTTCAGCCCTTACGAGGTTTCCCTCCCCTTTCCGCATGACTTCCGACTTTACTTATCCGACCCATTATGACGTGCTTGTTGTTGGCGCTGGCCACGCCGGTGTGGAGGCGGCTCTGGCGGCGGCCCGATTGGGCGCGCGGACGGCCTTGATGACGCAGAATTTGGACACCATCGCCCAAATGTCCTGCAACCCAGCGATCGGCGGTTTGGCCAAAGGAAATATGGTCCGGGAAATTGATGCCCTTGGCGGTGCCATGGGTTTGAACACGGATGCCACAGCCATTCAGTTTCGCATGCTGAATGCGAACAAAGGCCCCAGCGTTCGCTCACCGCGCGCTCAAGCGGATAAGAAGGCGTATCAATTCCGAATGAAATGGATTTTGGAAAACACGCCCAATTTGGAACTTCACCAAGGCAATGTCGCCGAAATCCTGGTCGAAGACGACCAAGTCGTCGGGCTGCGCACGAATATGGGGCTTCATTTCCGATGCCGATCCATCATCATCTCCGCCGGGACCTTCATGCGCGGATTGCTGCACGTCGGGATGCGCAATGCTGCCGGTGGGAGAATGGGCGATGCCATGTCCACGGTCAGCGACTCTTTGAAAACTCTGGGATTCGAAGTCCAGCGCTTCAAAACCGGCACTCCCTGCCGGCTGAATGGTCGCTCCATCGACTTTAGCCGCTGTGAGCGACAGGACGGAGACACTCCGCCCTCCATGTTTTCCTACATGAGCCACACCATCGGGTCCGACCCCCACGAACTCTTCACGCTGAACCGCTGGGCCGATCCAATGTTCCACGTGGAACAAATTCCCTGCTGGATCACGCACACGTCCGCCCAGACTCATGATATCATCCGTTCGAACCTGCATCAGTCGCCGATGTATGCGGGGGTAATTGAAGGGGTGGGACCCCGATATTGCCCCAGTATTGAGGACAAGGTGGTCCGTTTTGCCGATAAAACCTCCCACCAACTCTTTTTGGAGCCGGAAGGCCGACACTCAAACGAATATTACATCAACGGGGTGTCCACTTCCCTGCCCTACGAGGTGCAGTATTCCTTCATCCGGTCGATTCCGGCCTTGGAGAATGCCGAAATCATCCGTCCGGGCTACGCGGTGGAGTATGATTTCTGCCCTCCGACGCAGCTTTACCCGACGATGGAGACGAAGCGGGTGGAATATTTGTATTTTGCCGGGCAGATCAATGGAACTTCCGGGTATGAGGAGGCAGCGGGACAGGGATTGATCGCCGGATTGAACGCGGCGCTGAAAATTCAAGGGAAGCCGGCCTACGTTCCGTCCCGGACGACTTCCTATTTGGGGGTGATGGTGGATGATTTGGTGACCAAAGGGGTGTCGGAGCCTTACCGCATGTTCACCAGCCGCGCGGAATATCGTTTGCTGCTGCGGCAGGATAATTGTGACCTCCGCCTGACGCCGGAAGCGGCGGAACGGGGGTTTGTGGACACCGAGCGCAAACGCCGGACGGAGGAGAAGGCGGCGCTCCTTCAATCGGCGCATGAATTGGCGGCTTTGGTGGTGCACGAGGGAGTGCATTTGGAGAAATGGTTCCGCCGCACGGAGAGCGATTGGCGACAGCTTCCGCAGGAGATCCGGGCGCGTTTCCCGGACCCGATCTGGGAATTGCTGGAAGTGGACCTGAAATACTCCGGGTATCTCGTCCGGCAGCAGGATCAGGTGAATCGGGCGTCGAAGATGGAGCACCTGACCTTGCCCGATTGGTTGGACTACGCGTCAGCCAAGGGTT
>JAQGPD010000188.1 GCA_028293305.1 Verrucomicrobiales bacterium
AAAGCCCCTCCGGTGCGGGCGGCGAATCCATAGCTGGCTCCGGAGAATGCCGTCCAGGACGGAATCTGGAGTTGATAGGCCACCACTTCGCCATTGAAGGAAACGTCCACCTTGCCCAGGGCGGAAAGCCGGATCTGCACGTCCGCGTAGGCGCTCTGCGTGTTCAGCGCGGTGCGGGGAATAACCATTCCGCCGATGCGTGTGCCGAGCCAGAAGACGTCCACGGCCGGCGCTTCACCGCCGCCATTGTCATAGACATCGAAGCCAACCGACAAGCCGTGACCGACCGGTTCCTCGGCGTTTGGAAAGCCGCTGGCGGGGAGGTCAGGAGCCCAGTGGAAGCCAAAGCCGTCCGCCGGATTGTTGCTGGAAGGAGTCATCAGGAGGCGGAACGCCACGTCGATGCTTTCAACAGGCAGGCCGGAGTTCAGGTCGCTGACGGTCCAGGTGCCGGCCTGGCCGCCGACATCCTGGGTCAGTTCCATCTGTCCGCTGTCGCCGAATCCACCGGTCGCGAAAGCGGCGGCGGTTCCGTAGTTGTTGGTGCCGGCCGGTGTCAGGCCGTCATCGAAGTTATAGGACACCGTGTTGGGCGTCGCGTGCGGCAGGCTCACCACATCGATAGTGGCGGGAGCGGAGGTCGCGGTCACCGCGCCCGGATTGGTCAGGACCACGCGGTATTGCGTTCCCGCATCCGCCAGGGTCAGGGTTCCGGTGGTGAAGATCGCGTCGGTGGCTCCGGCGATCGCCGTGAAGGCGCCGTCCGCTGGAGCTTTTTTCTCCCATTGATAGGTGGTGTTGCCGGGGTCATTTCCTAGCACATCCATGGTCGCGGTGTAGCCGGCGATGATCCGTTGGGACCGGGGGGCGCGCCTCACCGCAGGGAGCAGGAATTCGCCCTGCGTCGTCGTGATGCTGATGTTATCGACGAATTGGTTGGTGTTCAGACCGCCCGTGCGTCCGCCAAAACCAAACTTCCCGCCGCTCACCGGCACATAGCCAATCGCCAGGTCGGTGAAGACCGGCGCCCCTTTGTAAATGACATCCAGCGTGCCCGTGGGATTGATCCGCACCGTCATGTCCACAAATTCCGTGCCCGTCACGATGTCGCCGATCGGGCGGATGCCCGTGGTCGCCACCTGCACGCCGCCCCAGTAAATTTTCATGGCGGGGGCGTCGTCCGGATTGTTATAAATATCGATCCCGACCCGCAGTCCGGACCCGGAACCGCCTTCGCCGAATCCGCCCGCGACATCGCTGCCGAAGCAAATGCTGCAACCATCCGCCGGGGTGCTGGAACCACCGCCGATACGCAGCTTGAAGTTGGCCGTGAAGGAATTCACCGCCGCACCCGCGTCGAGGTCGTCGATAATCATCGATCCTTGGACGCCATTCACGGCTTTCGTCAGTTTCAGACAGCCGGAGCCGCCGACTCCACCAGTCGTTTCGATCACCCCCGAATTGGCATCGCCAAAGAGAGTGGTGCCGGCCGGGGCCAGTCCATCATTGAAGTCCGCCGTGAATGAACCCGCCCGCAGCGAACTCATCGACGCCAGACCCGCGCCCAGCAGGGCGGTCCGGCATAACTTGTTATTCATAATTAAAATAGGTTAAACGCTGTTTGGCTATAATGCCTGATTAATCCCGGCATCACGGCGTTTTAAGCTTAATAACCCATTGATCGTCAAGGCTAATTCGCAAAACCTCACCCAAGGTGCCACGAATCTTCATAATTAACTACACATACGAACAGCAATTAAAATGCCGTTTTTGTATGATCACCGTCGCAGAACACAGCATTAAAAGATCAGATCCGGGGCTTCTTCCAGATATTCGGTGGATTCATCCATCGTTATCGCGGGCGACCGACCCGTTCATGAGAACAGTCTCCCTGGAATCGCGCACTGCCGGGACGGCACGGGAACTCACCAAATTTCCCGGCCCGCAAATTGGATATCGATCCCCATCCCAGCAGCTCTTCAGTGCTGCCGGCGCCCGTAAGTCTCCTACCGGCGAGGACTCAACCCGCGGCTTCCGGCGCCCGCATCCGGAGCGCGGGCGCGGCGGCGAGCAACGCTCGGGAATAGGGATGCTGCGGGTTTGCCATCAGCGACTCGGTTTCCCCGAACTCGACAATTTTTCCACGCTGCATGACCGCCGTCCGATCCGCCAGATACCGCACCACCGACAGGTCATGGGACACAAAAAGCATCGTCAAATCCAGGCCGCGGCTGAGATTCAATAACAGATTGATGATCTGCGACTGGATGCTGACGTCCAAAGCGGAAACCGGTTCGTCCGCGATGAGAAGCCGCGGCTGCGGGGCCAGGGCGCGGGCGATGGCGATGCGTTGCCGCTGGCCGCCGGAAAATTCGTGAGGATACTTCCGCGACGCCGAGGCATCCATGCCCACTTTTTCCAACAACTCCGCGACACGGTCCGTCAGCACCGCTTTTGTCAGGACGCCACTGCGCGCGGTGATGGCTTCGGCGAGGGTGCTGAAAATGGTCAGCCGCGGATTCAACGAGGCATAGGGATCTTGGAAAACCATTTGGAAATTCAGGCGCGCCGCGCGCAAATCCGGCCCATTCAGCAGGGACAGATCCTGCCCCTCCAACACAATCCGGCCGCCAGTCAGAGGCTGCAGCTGCATGATGGCGCGCGACAGCGTGCTCTTTCCGCAACCGGACTCGCCCACCAGACC
>JAQGPD010000198.1 GCA_028293305.1 Verrucomicrobiales bacterium
AAAGCCCCCTCTCTCCCTCCAACCAACCAACCAACCAATCAATCAACCAACTAACCCAAAAACCCATCCACTTCCCAAACTTTTAAACCGACTAACGCCCCAACCCCCTAACGCCCCGCCTTCAGCCACCCGATCAAATCCGCCATGTCCTGATCCGTCATCCCCGCCGCCATCCCCACCGGCATCAGAGACCGCCCCGTGCTCTTCAATGCCGCCAAATCCCGCCGCCCTATCAACCGCGTGTCCCCACTGGGAAATTTCATGGTCACGCTGTTTCCGGTTTCGGATATCACCAATCCATACAACAGACTGCCGTCCTTAAGTTGTGCGTCATAACCAAAAAATCCCGGCTGCACATCCAGGCTTGGATTGATGATATTCGTCAGGATTTTTTCCGGCGCGTGAGCCGCCACCGATTTCAAATCCGGCCCCAGTCCGGTGCCCTGGCCATCCAGCGGATGACAGGCGGTGCACCGGGTCTGGAAAATTTCCCTGCCTCGCTCAACAGACCCCGTTAGTGCCAACGCGCCCCGGTATTGCTCATAAACCGAATCCGCCGCAGCCTCACTGCCCAGTTTTTTCGTGGCCAATTCCCGGACTTTTTCGGAAGGATGCTGATTCAATCGAGCCCGCTGCATCGCATCGGGAGCCAATGAAGCATCCTGCGACGCGGCCTCCAAATAATCGAGCGCCCAGGCTTCATTCCCCAACACCGCCTCCATGGCCGCCGCGCGGACCGATGGCGAAAATCCCGCAAGCGAGTGGATCAGGGCTTTGGAAATCATCTCCCCGTCCTCCTGACCAGCCAACAGCCGGATCGCCGCCAGTTGCAGGTCCCGGTCCGTGCTGGGCGCCAGCCATTCCAGCAAGGCCGTCACCGTTCCGCGCCTCGACGGAGAATCCCATAACAAAACTTCCGCAGCGGCCGCGCGCAGCGGGCCCGAGCCTTCGGGATCGCGGAAAGATTTCGCCGCCGACCCCAAAAGAGCCGGCGTGTTTTCCAACAATTTTGTCAACTCATCCGCTGTCGCCCCCGGTTTCCTTTCCAGGCCCACCCCGCCACCCGGGGCCGACGCGGCGCTTTTGAAATGCGCAAAATCCACAAATTGTTTGGACGTGAAATTGCCATCCGATGATGTCAGGACAGGGCGCAATAATTCCGCCAGGGCATCGCGTTCCTTCAATGCGATCGCCAATCTTGTGAGGTCGCCCGCCCAGCCCTCCATGGTCCCGGGTGCCGCCGAGGCGACCGCGCGGCACAGGACCCGGCAGTGGGGCAGGGCACTGCTCATCACCGCCGCGCGCATCCACGGATCCGCGCCATCCTGCAAAGCCAGGATTGCTAGCAGGTCCGCAGCCTGAGCGGTCCCGGGCGCGGATTTGGTGGTCCAATTTCCCAAACTAAGCGCCAATTGAAGCCGGACGGCAGGCGATGGATCTTTTGTCAGGGCGGCGAGATTTTTCAGCACCGCCGGATCCGCTGAGCCCTCCGCCAGACGCACGGCATTTTCCCGGACTGCAGGGGATTCATCCATCAGAGCGGCGGCGATGACCGCTGGGTTTTCCTGATTCAGGGGCCGCAGCAGACACATCAGATGCAACCTCGCCAAGGCATTCGGAGCTTTGGAAAAAGCGTAGGCCAGATCCGGCGGTATCGGTTTTCCAGCGCCGGGATGATGCCGGCATAGCAGGATCATTTGAGCCTTGTCGCGCAGCCAGCCGTTGGGGGAGGATAGCGTTTCCAGCAATTGGGAATCCGTCAGGGAATCCAGCGCGGGGATCTCCCTCGCCGGTGCGGCATCGCGGACAATCCGGTAAATCCGTCCCTTGTCCTCGCCCAGCCGATAGTTGGGAAGCAGCTCCGCGCGGGCGTTTTCCGGCAGCCAATCGGGGTGTTCAATCACACATCGATACATGTCCACCACCCACAGCGCGCCGTCGGGTCCGGTGCGTGCCATGACCGGCCGGCACCAGCGGTCCGTGCTGGCAAAAAAGTCCGGGCTGTCA
This sequence comes from Verrucomicrobiales bacterium, assembly GCA_028293305.1. GTDB lineage: Bacteria > Verrucomicrobiota > Verrucomicrobiia > Verrucomicrobiales > V1-33 > CAIZWU01. Next base: position 2,008 of record JAQGPD010000198.1, read on the forward strand.
GGATTTTTTTCATCCGCTCCGACCCGCCGCGCAGTGTGCACGACGCCGGATTCTGTCAGGATATTGTGCTGCACCAGATTGTGAAAAGGCTCGCAGGTGAAGGCGTCCTTCTCTCCGGGACGGCTTGGGAAAAGCAGCAAGTCCTGGTAGATCATCCCGCTGCACGCCGAGGTGAAATGGCCCGTGTTTTCAAATGAGTGGAATCGTTTTTCCGGCGGACTGACAGGATACACCGGGGCATTCAGCGGCGTGATCAAAAGCTGGGTGGGGTCCGGTGCCGGGATCCACGGATTCCGTTCCAGATAGGGATCCGCCAGGACATATTGCCAAAGCGCCCGGCTGTTCTGCGTGCCATACCAATGGCCCGCGTCATCCCGGTTCCGCCCGAATTGTGAGGGTCCGCTCTCCGCCCGCAGATCGCCGGTGAAGGGATCAAAACTGAAATCGCGGCTGCCGGTTTTGACATCGGTCCCCGCCCGATGGCTTCGCAGCACGGTGGATGTCCCGTAGTCGCCATGATGACCGCCGGCGGCGCAGTAAATGCGGTTGTCCAAACCAAAACGCAGCCCATTCGCCCTCAGTTGCTGATTGCCTTCCGTCAGCCCGCTGATCACTTTTTCCGTGGAATCCGCGCGGCCGTCGCCATCGGTGTCCGAGAGGAACAACAAGTCCGGCGCGGCCGTGATGAACACGCCGTCCTGCCAAGTTAGAAGTCCGGTCGGAAAATTCAGCCCCTCCGCGAAAAGCGTGCTGGTCTCATACGTCCCGTCGTGGTCCGTGTCTGTCAGGATGCGGACGCGGCCGCCGGGTTTCCCTGCATTGTCCAAGCCGGAGGGATAGTCCGCCATTTCCACCACCCACAACCGGCCGCGGCTGTCCCAGTCGATTGCGACCGGATCCATCGTCAGCGGCTCGGCGGCGGCGAGACTGGCTTTGAAACCGGCCGGCACCTGGATGGACTTCAGTCCTTCAGCCGGACTCAGAGGCGGAAACTCCGGTGCCAAAACCGTGACCGGCGGAGTCTGGCCGGCGGATTGATAGAGTTTGCTGATGGTCGTGGGATCAAGGGCCGTCGGGAAGATGGCGGGTTCATCGATTTTTCCCTCCCAGTCCGCGAAGTGATCGCATCGACCGCCCAGAAAAATTTCGGTGTCGTTCTCTGTCAGGGTCAAAGGCAGCTCTCCCTCCAGATCTGGCACTGGATGCCCGTCGAGATGCACCCTGACATGATCGCCTTCGCGCACCAGCACGACGTGATGCCAGGCTTTCAATGCCAGCTTGGTCCGACCTTTCAATACTTGGCCGGCGGTGTTGCCGTTGAACAAAATCAGGCGGCCCTGTGAGTCCGGATCGTGGGTGCCGCCGATGCCCAGATGCTCTCCGGCGGCGGTCGGGTCGCCATCGCGTCCACGCGACCAGGCATATCCGCTGATGGGCCTGGCATCGGCGGGCATTCCGTTCCATAGCCAAAATGCCGTGCTGTAATTTTTCCCGAGCGGGAGGGTGGTTTTGAGTCGACCTCCGGCAAAGTGATAGGCCCGGCTGCGGGGCTCGGTGCGCGGTTTTTCATCGTGACCCGGCAGATAAAAAACGACCCCGGGTTCGCTGGCCGCCGGATGATGACCGGTGGCATCGGCGACCCCACCTGACTCCATTTCCTCCAGCCGCCAAAAGGCGGAAGGGTTTAATCCCAGCACCGCTTTGGAATAGCCGGTGGGAGCCGCCGTCGGAACTTTGGAGGGACGTCCTGACACTTTTTCCAGGAGCTTTGTCAACTCGGCGGTGATGCGTGTTTCGGACGGAGCCTCGAGCTTGGAAGTGCGGCATGGCCAGGTGGTGTATCCGCCCAGGACGTGTTGTTCCGGCGTGGGGATGTAGCCTTCCGCCCCGTTTGCCAGGGAGATGTTCATGGTGTTGGCGAAGGGGCTGCGGGCCTTCAATTTCAAACCTGTCAGGCAAAACACTTCATTCGGAATGCCGGTCAGGCCGAGCTCGCCGATGCGGATGGCTTGGAGCTTGAGTTCGGAGGTGGGTTGTTCATCCAGGATCAGTGATTCCAAGGCGTAGATGTCAGGCTGGTTCTCCGGCAACTTGTCGCCCAGCGCGGCGCTGCGGGCTTGCGCCCAAGCCACGCGGGCGGGATCCGGCACCCGGTTTGGAAATGTCAGGATGGATTCCTCCATGGCCAGGGGAACGGAGTCGTGCCATTCGATTTTCTGATAGGCGGCCGCAGTGCGCTCAGCGATTTCGAGGGCGAAGGCATCGTAATCCTGCGCCGGAGTTGCGGGGGATGAGTAGTCGCCGCTCCAGAGGTCGCCGCTGGTGCCCTGACTCATGATGGCGGTGAAGGCCGGGCCGGCCTTGAGCAGGCGCGCCATGTGCCCGGTAAAGCGGCCGAAGTAGTCGGAGGAAAGCATCGGCGAACCTTGATAGTGCATCGAATAATTCGCCATCAACGCCAGCGGTTTGCCGTCCGGGGTTTCCACCGCCAGCAGGGAAAGTTGCGGATCCACGGGGCCGGATGGGCCGGTCACGTCAGGACTTTGAAATCCGGGATGCATGTTGGCGCGGACGTTCCGATTTCCGAACGGGTCCTCCAGCATCCGGTCGGGG
>JAQGPD010000209.1 GCA_028293305.1 Verrucomicrobiales bacterium
GATTGGTTTTGGGACCGATATTCCGACTTGCCTTAAGTGCGGCCGCGAGCACGTCCCGGGTGTTGAACAATCCCACTTCGCGATTGGCCTGGCTGACTTGTCGCCTTGCGGAGTCGCTGGCATCCCCGTCGGACAGTCCGGATCCGGACGCGGAACCCGCCTGCCGTGGCAGTTGGTCTCCGGTCTCGATGTGCTGGTAAGCGGCGCTGATGCCCAGAGTGGTTTTTGGAAGACTGAGGCCGGCATTGAGGCCAACTGAGTGGTTGATGCCATTCAGGTCGGAGTGATCCAGGTAATTGAAGGCCCCGGCTTCGTAGTTGAATGCAAAGGCGGTATTGCCGCCCTTGGTGGATTGTAGTCCGACGCCAAGGCCATACTGGAGGATCATGTCCGACTCCTCATCGAACTCACTTTGAAAAATGTTGCTATTATAGGTCGCTCCCGCGGCAATTTTAAAAAGAAAAGCCTGGGGGATGACCGACCTCAGCTCGTCCTGGGAGTCGAGCGCAAGTTCCGCGCTGGCCAAGCCATCCATTGCCGCATCCTCACCTGTGATGGGACCGACCTCCAGGGAGTTTTCCTGACCGCTGGATTCCAGCGAGGCATCCTGGCCATTTGCCTGTTCCACCGCGTCAACCTTGATCTGTGAGGTCGGATCAGTGGCCTGGACTTCCTGACCGTGGGCGGTGGTGAGAGTAAAAAGCGCCCATGCTGGAAGGAGCCTGAGCAGGATTTTACGGGAAAAAGTGGACCCGCGCGAGTTTCGGACGGAAGGCGCCGGGATATCTTCCCCTGTCATGTGACGGCATGGAATCCGGGGCCTTAAAGCCCGCGCCGGGTCGTTGGGCGGGGGGCATCGGTGGAGGCGGAACATGGAGGCAACCCGTTATGGAATTATCAGTCAAAAACAACCGATTTCTTGAAGTTCATGCAGAATGGATGCCTTTCCCTCAACAGAATTCCATAAAATGGTGATATGGGATTTGGTTACATTTAACAGTAACATTCAAAGCCTGAACACGTATAAATGAACAAATGAACAGTATATAGATGTCATTGTTGTTCAGGGGAATAGCCCGACGCGAGCGTATTAATTGGTTATTTCCTGGCACGGATGTTGCGGTCAGGAAATACTGCGTGGAAGTTGTTTTTTTCCATGCATTTGTTTGACACTGACAAATAATGAATTACCAATACATCGCTATGACTACACTAACATTCCCCCGTATCGTTCTCGCTGTCCTGGCTGTGGCCGCCACCCTCGCGGTGACCAGCTCCTCCGCACTCGCCGGCAATCGCCGCGCTGTCCTGCCTCCGCCTCCCTCCTCCTCCTCCAGCGGTCCTGCTGTGAGCCTGCCTTGATTGGCTGGAGTCGCATCCGGTCTCCAATCTCCTGCTTGCTATTTTTTCACGACTGTTTCGTCCCCGGGGGCGAATAAGTCTAACCATATACTCTGCCTTCATTCCACCACTTTTCTGACATGAAACAGTCCATTCTCTCCGCTATTTCGGTTCTTGCCGTCACCATCAGCGTCTCACAGGCGGCATACGTCACCAACTTCAACAGTGCCGCCCCCACGGGTGGTGCTGGTAACTTCGCTCCTCAGGACGGTTGGGTTATCTCCGACAGCGAACTTGATTTGAGCTTGGTTATTCCAGTTTCCTCCTATGGAAATACCGGTAACTCCGTAGGCTTGGGTGGCTTGGCCGCTGCTCCCAATACGCTTACAACTCGCCTGTCCCACGCTGTCAGTGAGCCTCTCAGTGGTTCAACTTTCGCCGGCGACTACTCGCTGATCAACCGCAATGGCGCTGATCCCCTCTTCTTGGAAGACGACGATCAATTCGGTTTTGTGCTTCTCAGCGGCGCCACTGAACTGTTCACCCTCAAGTTTTCCCCGACTGCCACTGAAAATTTCCGTCAAATCTCTGTGAATGGCGTCAATCTTGGTTCCGCCGGCATCGTTGCGAGTGATTACGATGCTCCTGCCTGGTATAGCTTCTCCGTGACTTTCACGGCCAGCGGTGCCGACCTTCTTTATAGCGGCACGGCTGCGGTCGGTGCTCCTTTCAGCGGCACGATCCCCGGTGGTGCGGCTCTGACGGCCACCAGCATTGGGGTGGACTTCAACGTCCTGGGTGCAACCCCTGGCGATGCCGGCTCCAACCTGCTGTTTGTGGACAACATCAGCATTCCGGAACCCAGCGCGATGCTGACCGGTTTGCTCGCCCTGGGCATGCTCACCGGTGCCCGCCGCCGCAAGTAGTCGTTAGCGACTGCCCGAGGTTTTATCCAACTTCAATGATTGGCGCTTCCGTGAAAACGGAAGCGCCAATTTTGTGTTTTGGAAGGATTGGCCCGCAGGGTGGTTCGACCTCATGCCGATGCCAAAACCGGAAGTCTGCGATGCGGATGCGGCGCGGTCGTCAAGGACGGTGATGGAAATGACAGGCCAAAGAGGGGCAGCCTTTCGCCCTGCGTCCGGATTTGGCTTCCCAAGTTTTCAGCTGAAGCGAGGTCCGCACCGCAGGGTAGGCTGTGCGGGTTTTTGTCCATTCCCAGCAATCCTCCATCGTTTGACCGGGCAGCATTGGACGGCGGTTGGGAGCTTTTGCGGATTGCCTTTTCCTTTTGGTCCGGCAAATGTGAGAGATGGAATCGTGGTCGGATCAGGGCACGAAGCGCACTCTGAGGAAAGCGTGGTTGGAGGTCCGACGGGTTTCGGAGACGGAGGCTTTGACGGTTTCGGTGGACTCGGTGCTGGTGACTGGCTCCAAGGGAACGGGAAACCAGTTGGTCAGGTCGTCGCTTTCCTCGGCGATGTATTGCACTCCGGTCAGCCAGCGGGGCCGCACGAGGGTGAGGGCCATTCCGGAAGGGTCCGGGGTTAGGGCGGGGCCGGTGTTGGGGTTGGAGGAGGAATCGCCTGGGGTGGTGCCGAGGGCATATTCGGCGAGGTTCGAGTAGCCATCGCCATCCGCGTCAAAATAAGGGTCGGATTGCCCGGCGGCGATTTGTTCCGGGGTGAATTCCTTTTCCTTCCAGGAGTTCAGCGTGGGCGGGGCGACGGTGAATAAAGCCTCGGTTTTTCCCTCGGTGCCGGTGGTGCCTCCGATCGCGGTGACTTTGTAAGTCCCAGGATGGGTGGGCGGGGTTTTGGTGGCGGCGTGGCTGGCCGTGATGCGCACGCTGGGGCCGTTCGAGTTGGACCAGCCGGTGTTGGGATAATACCAGGCCTCGTCGGTGACCCGGAGCACGGTGTCGGCATCCACGTCCTGGCCGACGGAGGGGCGCAGCCCGTCCAGGGCAACATTCAACTCATTGTAGGGGCCGGGGACGCGGAGCGGGGAATAGCCGGTGCTCTGGGTGTCGTAGGAAATGGTGGCCAGGATTTGTTCTGTAAGGATCACATTGCCGGTGAATTCAAAATGGGCGCGGAATGCGTAGCCGTTGTAAGGGTAGGGGCTGCCGTTGGGAAGAGTTTCCGGCCGCCAGGGGACGAGGATATTGGCGGTGGCTTCCGTTAGCGGTGTCAGCTTCAGATCGGTGCCGACCGTATAGAGTGTCAGGGAAACGGGGTGGAAATAACCATTCGGATTCAGCGCGGCGAGCTGGGGATACTTGGAAGCCCTGGCCCAGGTGACCATGGTGGCGTCGCAGGAAACGAGTTTCCTGGCCGTGCCGCCCAGGCGGATGTAGTTGCCCAGGGCGTTGGCTTTGGTCGCGGCGAAGGACAAACTGGAATAGGATAGGGGCAGGCTGGACGGGGTGTTGTTGAACACGACTTCCGATCCTGCCGGGGTGGGGTTCAGGGCGAGGTTTTGATAGATCAGTGCCACGGGAAGGTCCGCCGGGATCGTGGTGACGGCAGGGGCGATGGGGGTGCCGTTGAAGGATTGGAGCAGTTGGCTGAGGGTCAGCTGGGCGGCTGGTGCCGGCTGGAATGTGCCCAGCATTGCGGCTGCCACGAGGAGCGCCGGGCGGTGGGACAGGCCCGCTGGGGCGGGGGATGTCGCAGGGGGGAGGGAAAGTCTCATAAGCGGAAAAGCGGAGAGCGGCCTGGTGGCAAAATGCAGGCGGGAACTGCGCCAAATGCCCTTTTTTATTGCAAAACGCAAGTTTAAAATGCACGGATGTGGACCGCTTTAATCTTTGGTGCTCAAGTCATTAGCACTTTTTCGGCGGAAAATCCGGGGAGTTGCGGGATTTTTCGGGATTTCCGGAAACACGTATTGAATCCGCCTGTGGGCTGACATGGAAATTGGGTGTTTTTGTATCCGGCAAGGTTGCGCGGGGCGTGCTTCCGGTGTGGGATGGATGATGGAAAATTCGGCGGAATTGGAAGGCATGAAGCGGGCTTTGGGACTGGAGGAGTTCCGCCGGCATATTTTTTTGTGCGCGGATGCGGCGGAGGCGAAGTGTTGTGGGCGGGAGGAAGGGTTGCGGGCCTGGGAGTTTTTGAAATCGAGGCTGAAGGAGCTGGGACTGGCGGGGCCGCGGCCGCGGGTTTTCCGCACCAAGGCCGGGTGCCTGCGGGTGTGCGTGGAAGGGCCGGTGGCGGTGGTGTATCCGGAAGGGA
>JAQGPD010000224.1 GCA_028293305.1 Verrucomicrobiales bacterium
TCCCTGGGGGTCGCCGGAGCCCTGGTCTATGTGTATTCCCTCGGCTTGCCCGCCTCCAAATTCATCGCCCTGAATGGCGGCCTGATCATGCTCTATCCGCCGGCGAAGGCCCTGAGCCGTATTCCCATCATCCTGCAAAAATGCCTCACTTCCACCAGTAAGGTGTTTGAACTGATGGAGCGGCCCTCCGCCGTCACCGACGCGCCCGACGCCGTGGCGCCCGCGCACGTCGCGGATGGTCTGCTGGAATTCCGGAACACCGGGTTTTCCTATCGCAAGGACCTACCCGCCATCTCCAATATCAACCTAACCATCCACCCTGGCGAAACCTGCGCCCTCGTGGGGCCCAGCGGGGCAGGGAAGAGCACGCTGTTTTCCCTGCTGCTGCGCTTCTATGATGTGCATGAAGGCGGGGTGCTTTTGGACGGACACGACATCCGCACCCTCCAGCAGGATTGGTTGAGAAAACAGATAGGAATCGTCAATCAGGAGGTCTTCCTCTTCCACGACACCATCTACGAAAACATCCGCTATGGCCGCCTGGATGCGACGAAAAAGGAAGTCTACGAAGCCGCCCGCCGCGCCTACGCCCATGATTTCATCCTCGCCCAGCCGCATGGATATGAAACCGTGGTCGGCGACAAGGGCTGCCTTCTCAGCGGCGGCCAGCAGCAACGCATTTCCATCGCCCGTGCCATGCTGCGCGATGCCCCCGTGCTCCTGCTCGACGAGGCCACCTCCGCCCTCGACACCGAAAGCGAACGCCGCATTCAGGAAGCGCTTGAGGATCTCAGCAAAGGCAAAACCGTCATCGCCATCGCCCACCGCCTGTCCACTATTTTGAACGCCGACAAAATCGTCGTTATGGACCATGGACGCGTCGTGGACATCGGCCGCCACGACGAACTCCTGCGCACCTCCGAGCTTTACCGGAAATTGTATTCCATGCAATTCCACACCGAACTCGAAGCCATGGAAGCCCCCGCGCTCCCAACGGCGGCGGGTTGAATTTCGCTAGCGTTATTTTGCGAATGTGAAAAGCTTGGATTCATAACCAAATTTCCAGTTCTCAAATTTCCCTATTTCCGGATTCCCCTATTTCCAAATTTCCAAATTTCCAAATTTCTTAATTTCCAAATTTCTTAATTTCACAATTTCCCCCCATGTCCCGGCCGTATTCTGACTATCTTTTGGCGGCGTTCAACGCGCGGCCTGCGGGGATGTTTGTCGCGCCGAATTGGGTGGGGTTGGGGATTGCGGGATTGTTGGGGTTTTTAAATCCCGGTTTTTGGTTATTGGGAGCGGGGCTGGAGGTCGCCTATCTTGTGGGGTTGGCGAATTTTCCGAGGTTCCGGCGGGCGGTGGATTCGGCGGCCCGAGTGGATGGCGCGCGCGCCTCCGGAAATGATTCCCGGCTGACGGCCATGAAAGCAGGGCTGCCGGCGGGCGATCTCGAGCGATACCAGGAATTTTCCAACAAATGCCGCCGCACCATGCTGGCGGTGCCTGACAATACCGCCCTGCATGAAACCCTCGCGCATGTGGCATGGCTTTTTCTTCAGCTTCTCCAGAGCCGCCTGACGGTGGCGCGGCTGCTGCAGACTTCGCGGGCGGAAAACGAGGAGGACGGCACCCTGGAGTCCAGGCTGGCGGCCGTGGAGCGCCGGCTCGCGGAAGGCTTACCTGCTGAGGACCTGCGCCGCACCTTGGAATCCACCCGCGATATTTTGACGGAACGTCTCCGCGCGCAGGGCGAGATGGAGAGCAAGCAGGGTTATGTGGATGCGGAGCTTTCGCGCCTGGAGGAGCAGCTGAGTCTCCTGCATGACCGCGCCCAGCTGGACCGCGACGCCCCGGGACTCAATAGCAGCATCGACCGCGTCACCGCCGGCATCAGCGGTGCGACCGATTGGATGTCGCGCGAAAAGGAATTGCTCGGCGACCTTGGGGGCACGTATGATGAGCCGCCGCCCGCCGCCATTTTTGAAAGCGAGCGCTGAGGGCCGGTTTTTCCCTGTCTGAAGCCTTTACCCGGCGGGATTTTCCGCCACTATACCACCAATTGTCGGGCATTCCGGCGGTTTCCCCCCTCATGAGCGACCCATCCTCTCCCAGTCCGGCCGGCAAGCTGCTCTCCTTCGGCCTCATCCTCGTGTTGCTGGCCTCCGGGCTTTATGTGTTGAATAAAAAGCGCGGCGCTCCCACGGCAAATAGCCGCGATAACCCGGGCGGACCCGCCGCGGAGGTGGTCGAACTGGCGGCCACTTTGACCAGCATCCCATCCATCGATCCCGCCGCTCCCGCGCCTTACAAGGATGGCATTGTCGATCTGGAACTGAGCGAATATGCCGGATACGCGGGTTTGATTTTGGCCAATGGTGGCGCGCAACCCACGGAGAACAGCGTGTTTTTCCGCGACCATGGATTCAAGGTCCGCCTGACCTTCACGGAGAGCGAAAACTGGGGTGGCCTGAACGCCGGGCGCTTCGCGGCAAGTGCCACCACCACGGATGTGCTGGCCGTTTATGGCCGGCAATTGCAGGTGACCTGCCCATTGTTGCTGGGTTATTCACGCGGTGCGGACGCGATCATCGTCCGGTCCGATATCCGGCGCCTGAACCAGCTCGCGGGAAAAATCGCCATCGCCGCCCAGTTCAACGAATCCGATTTTTTCCTCCGCTATCTCGCCCAGGAAGCGGGCATCGGCATCCATCTCATGGATTCCGTGAACAGCGCGAAGGATCCCGACAAAATCAATCTGGTATTCGCCGACGACGCCTTTGTGGCTGGCGACCTTTTCCTGGCCGATCTGAAGGGTGGGGGAAATCAATTCGCGGCCTGCGTCACCTGGGCTCCGAAAACGTCCGAAGTGCTCACAGCGGCCGGGAGTGGCGCGCGGCTGCTCACCAGCAATAAAAATCTTCTCGTGGTCTCCGACATTCTGCTAGTGAACGGCGGCTTCGCCAAGCAGCAGCCGAAAATCGTGGAGGGTCTCGTCGCCGGCATTTTGGAAGGAAACCGCCAGGTGCGCGCCAAACCGTCCGCCGCCTTCGACGTGCTGAAGGCCGTTTTCAAATGGGACACGCAACGCTCCACGGAGGAGTTGGCCAAATTCCATTTTGCCAACCTGCCGGAAAATGAAGCCTACTTCGCGGGCACCATCGACATGGCGGGCAGCTTCGGCGGGATCTTTCAATCCGCCGTTGTGGCCTATGGCAAGGAACTGCTGCCGGACCCCGCCGGTTTCGAAAAATTCATGGATATGGGCCCGCTCAAGGCCGCCGCCGCCGGCGGAAAATTTGCCGCCGAGCAGATCGCCATCGCCCCCCTGAAAACCGGCGAAACGGGATCCATCGAAGCCGATCCTTTGCTGAGCAAGGACATCCGCTTCCACTTCGATCCTAACTCCGCGAAACTGGTGGAGACGGATGCCGCCAACCAGTCCAGCCTGGCCGATATCCAAAGGCTGCTCCGCGTGAGCCCTGGCAGCGTCCTGCGGCTGCGCGGGCATGTGGACAATAGCAATTTCGATCAGTTCAAAAGCCAGGGCGACGCCTTCCTGCGCAAAATGGCGCTCAACGCCATGAAGCTCAGTCAGGACCGGGCCAACGAAATCAAACGCCTGTTGGCCGAGCAGTTTAAACTCGATCCCGCCCGGATTGAGACCATCGGCCGCGGCTGGGAGGAACCCGCCGGCACCGACGCCGCCAAAAACCGGAGGGTCGAGGTGCTGTGGTTCACGCTGGAATAGGCTGTCTCCCGCGCTTGTTATTGAATCAAAACATCCGTGGCTGAGCATAGGCTGAGCTGGGGTTTTTACCCTTGGGCTTTGCTTTCTGATTACCGACCTCTGACTACTGACCTCTGATTTCTGATTTCTGATTTCTTTCCCCCGACTCCATGGACCGCCCCGAAGCTATTCAACAAATCCGCGATGCGTGCAAAATCATTGTGCAGCAGTTCATGAAGATCCATCCGGCCGTGAGGCAGTTGAACCATCAGGAAACCCAGGACGAACTTCTGAAAACCCTGCATCAGCTCACCGTGGAACTGGAAACTCTGAAAAAGAAGCTCGGCAAGCTGGAGCGCGACGACGCGTCCACGGTTTTGTAGTAGAGTGGTCGTCGAAGAGTAGTCTGCAGCAAAGCTGTGCGGCAGGAGAGTGGTCCGCACAGTCCTCTGTGCGGTTCTCAAAGCATTGGCTTTTCCCAGGTGTTTGGTTATTCAGTTCCTGAAAGCCGATGCTCTGAAAAGCCGATGCTCTGAGAAGCCGATGCTCTGAAAACCGCACAGAGGACTGTGCGGACCACTCTCCAGCGGACCACTTTGGTGCGCTCTACTCTCACATCGCGCGGCGCATGGCGGTGGCCAGGGCGTCGATTTTCAGTCGGATGTTTTCCTCTTCCTTGATCTTGGCGTCGATGCTGCGGCAGGCGTGCATGATGGTGCCGTGGTCGCGGCCGCCGAAGGCATCGCCGATTTCCTGGTAGGACGAACCCGTGAGTTCGCGGGCGAGATACATGGCGACCTGGCGCGCGAAGGCGATGTTGGCGGGGCGCTTGCGGCTGGTCATGTCGGCGAGGCGGATGTCGTAGCTCTCGGCGATGGTTTTCTGGATTTTGTCGATGGTGATGGCCTGACGGCTTTCCTCCTGGAGGAGGTCGCGGAGCAGGTCCTCGGTTTGCTGCATGGTGATAGGGCCGTGCAGGGAAATCCAGGAAGCCACGCGGAACAAAGCGCCGTGCAGCCGGCGGACGTTGCTGCGGATGCGTGATGCCAGGTAGTTGATGACTGTGGGCGGCACGTCCACGCGGAGGGAGACGGCGCGGTTCCGGAGAATGGCCACGCGGGTTTCCTCGTCCGGCGGGGTGATTTCCGCCATCATTCCCCACTCGAAGCGGGAGGCCAGGCGGGATTCCAGGTTCCGCATTTCAGAAGGTGGGCAGTCGCTGGAAAGGACCACCTGTTTATTGCCGTCGAAGAGGGCGTTAAAGGTGTGGAAGAATTCCTCCTGGGAGCGTTCCTTGCCGGCGAGGAACTGCACGTCATCAATCAGCAGCACATCCGCCTGGCGGAAGCGTTTGCGGAAGCGGGGCAGGGAGTGTTCCTGGAGGGCGGCGATGAATTGGTTCGTGAATTCCTCGCTGGTGATATAAAGGACGCGGGCTTTCGGGCGAGTGCCGCGGATGTGGGCGCCGATGGCGTGCATCAGGTGCGTTTTGCCGAGTCCGGTGCCGCCGTAGAAAAACAGCGGGTTGTAGGCGCGTGCGGGGCGTTGGGCGACGGCGGTGGCGGCGGCGTGGGCAAATTGGTTATTGGCCCCCACCACGTAGGTGCTGAAAGTGTGCCGCGGGCTGATGAGATCGCCCGGGCCATCGGCGTGTTCCTCTTCCGTGGCGGTGGGATCCGCTTCGAGAGGGAAGTTGGAGGGCAGGGTGGCGTCCATGCCGTATTCCGCCTCGGCGGGGATGACGGGGCTCATGGGAAGATCGCCGATTTGAAAACCCGGGACGGTGATCCCGGCATCGTCCATGGAAGGAGCGATGGGAAAAGTGGGGGCGCTGAAAGCGCGGTCGGAAGGGGGCAGCAGCGATGCGGCGCGCGGGGATTCCGGCAGGGCGGGGGCGGCGGTTTTGACAGGACGCGGCGCGGGTTTTTTCGGCTTGGCCGGGGCCTCGGGAGCAGCGGCCTGGGCGGCGTCCCCTGACGAAAATTCCAATGTGGGCAGGATGCCGGTGATTGCGCGGAAGGATTCCTTCAGCGGAGCGAGATAATTCATTTCAATCCACAGTTGGTGGATCGAGTCCGGGACGCGGAGGCGGATGCGCTCGTCGTTGGCTTCTGTCAGGGCGAGGGAGGAAAACCAGCGGTCATAAGCATCCGGTGATATTCTGGTTTTGAGGTCCTTCACCACATGGGCCCACAGGGCGGCCAGAGGCGACGTGCCGGTGGATTCGGACGTTGGGACGGAAGGGGAGGTGGCGTCGGGCGGGTCGGAGAACAGCATCCAGGTTCAGGCGCAAAAGGTGGATGGGGCTACGGCGGCAACGCGGCTGGGGATCCGGTTGAGGGGGTGAATGGTGGGATCGGAGAGAAGGGTGGAAAAGGACAAAACGGACGGGGAAATGGCGGACGGACAGTGATGGAAAGCAGGAAATCGACGGGGAAAATGGAGCATCGCGGAGAAGGGGAAGGGATCGAAAGGCGGAATACCTAACGCGCATCCGTGACTGGCTTTGAGGGTAGCCAGACGCGGGGTTTGGACAAGGAGTTTTTGAAAAAGGCACAGAACTTTTTAAAAAAATTCCAGTTGAAATCCCGTGGTTAGGACCGTTCCCCGTTCATGCCCCTGGAGGTCCCGGCGGCACCGTGGAAATGTGCGTGATAATGGTTGTCTCGCCGCCGGACCGTCTGATAATCTCGGCATTTTTCAACAATTCAACATGAGCAAATCCACCGAGTCCCATTTGGTCGAAGACCGTATTTTCACGCCCAGTCCGGAATTTTCCAAAGCCGCGCGCGTGAAAAGCCTGGCCGCGTATAAGAAGAAATACACGGAAAGCATCAAGGACCCCCAGGCCTTCTGGGCGGCGGAGGCGGCGGAGCTGACCTGGCAGCAGCCCTGGGACACGGTGCTGGATTGGAAGCCGCCCTTCGCAAAGTGGTTTTCCGGCGGAAAGCTGAATGTGGCGGAAAACTGCGTGGACCGCCATGCCGCGAATCCCTCGAAGAAAAACAAGGCCGCCATCATTTGGGAAGGCGAGCCCGGCGACCGGCGCACGCTGACCTATCAACAACTGCAGCGCGAGGTGTGCCGCTTCGCGAACGTGTTGAAGGCGCATGGGGTGAAGTCGAAGGACCGCGTCATGATTTATCTGCCCATGGTGCCGGAAGCCGCCGTCGCCATGCTCGCCTGCGCCCGCATCGGCGCGGTGCACAGCGTGATTTTCGGCGGCTTCAGCAGTGAAAGCATCAAGGACCGCACGGAGGATTGCGAGGCCGTCATGATCATCACGGCGGATGGCGGCTACCGTCGCGGGAAAGTGGTGCCATTGAAAGACAATGTGGACACCGCGCTCGCGTCCGGCGCGCCTTCCGTGAAAAAAGTCATCGTCCTGCGGCGCACCCAGAACACGGTGCACATGGAGCATGGGCGCGATGTCTTCTGGCACGAGGAGGTGGAGAAAGTAAACGCCAAATGCCCCGCCAAAGGTCTTGATAGCGAGCACCCGCTTTTCCTGTTATACACCAGTGGATCCACCGGCAAGCCCAAGGGGATTCTGCACACTTCCGGAGGCTATCTCACCGGCACCTATGCGACATCGAAATATGTGTTCGATCTTCGTGAGGACGATGTCTATTGGTGCACGGCCGATGTGGGCTGGATCACCGGCCACAGCTATATTGTCTATGGCCCGCTGGCGAATGGCGCCACGCTGCTCATGTATGAAGGCGCGCCCGACTGGCCGGACAAGGACCGCTTTTGGAAAATCATCGAGGAATATTCCGTCACCATCCTATACACCGCACCGACCGCCATCCGGGCCTTCATCAAGTGGGGGGATTCCTATGTGAAGAAACATGATCTTTCCTCACTGCGGCTGCTGGGCAGCGTGGGCGAGCCTATCAATCCGGAGGCCTGGATCTGGTATCATAAAGTCATCGGCGGCGGACGCTGCCCGATCGTGGACACCTGGTGGCAGACGGAAACCGGCGCCATCATGATCACGCCGCTCCCCGGAGCCACGCCCACGAAACCTGGCACTGCCACTTTGCCATTTTTCGGAATCGATGCCGCGATCCTCGATGAAACCGGTCAGGAATGCGGGCCGGATGAAGCCGGGAAATTGGTGATCCGCCAGCCCTGGCCCTCCATGCTGCGCACAATCTATGGTGATAAACAACGTTATAAAGACACCTATTGGAGCGAATATGGCGGCGGCGTCTATCTCGCCGGCGACGGGGCCCGCCGCGACAAGGACGGGAACTTTTTCATCGTCGGCCGGTTGGACGATGTATTGAATGTCTCCGGCCATCGGCTCGGCACGGCGGAGGTCGAAGGCGCGCTGGTGTCGCACCCCTCGGTCGCGGAAGCCGCCGTCGTGGGTCGGCCGGACGAAATCAAAGGCCAGGCCGTGGTCGCTTTTGTCACGCTGAAGGGCGGCATCGAGCCCTCGGAAGCGCTTAACAAAGAACTGAAGCTGCACGTTGGGAAAGTCATCGGAGCCATCGCCCGGCCTGACGATATCCGCTTCACAGGCATGCTGCCGAAGACCCGCAGCGGCAAAATCATGCGCCGCTTGCTGAAGGAAATCTGTGCCGGAGGCGACGTGAAAGGCGACACCACCACGCTGGAGGACTTCAGCGTCGTCGCCAGCCTCCAGGCCGGAGGAAAAGACGACGGCTGATTTTTTCCAACCGGTGCGTTTTTCCCGGCCTGTGGAAAAATTTCACCATCCTATCATCTCCGAGCAGCAGCCCCGGTCCGTATCGATTGCGGACCGGGACCCGGGATTCCGC
>JAQGPD010000228.1 GCA_028293305.1 Verrucomicrobiales bacterium
CCGGAATCAGCGCCTGCGCGAGACCGTGCTTCTGCGCACGCTGGGCGCGAGCCGACGGCAACTGGTTACCATTCAACTGGTTGAATACGCCATCCTCGGGGTGCTCGGCGCGCTGGTCGGGTGCGCGCTCGCCGTGGGCGCGAATGTGGCCCTGGCAAAATACGTTTTCAAAGCCGACGCCGTCCTGGAGCCACTAACACTTTTGCTCGCCACCCTCTCCGTCACCGCCATTACTTTGTTCACGGGTTGGCTCGCAAATCGCAGTATCACCGACCACCCGCCACTGGAAATCCTGCGGGAGGAAACCTGACCCGCCACGCGAATCCCCGTCATGCCCGACCCGCCCGCCGACTACCAAAAGCAGTCCCCCGAAACCGCCGCCCGGTTTTGCAAAATCCGCTCCCGCGACATCATCCTCAGCGTCCGCGATCTCAAAAAAACCTTCCCCTCACCGGAAGGCGAGCGCACGGTTTTCGACCACCTGAGCTTCGATGTCCACCGTCGCGAACTCATCACCATCATCGGCCCCAGCGGCTGCGGAAAGAGCACCTTCATCCGCATCGCCGCCGGCCTGGATGAAGCCTCCGGCGGCGCCATCCTCCTGGACGGCCAACCCGTCACCGGCCCCGGTCCGGACCGCGGCATGGTCTTTCAAGGCTACACCCTCTTTCCATGGCTGACCGTGAAGCGGAATGTCATGTTCGGCCTGGAAATGAAAGGCCTCGGCAGCCTCCAGGCTGAAAGCCTCGCCCGCCAATGGATCGCCATGGTCGGCCTGGCCAAATTCGAGGACTCCTACCCGCACGAACTTTCCGGCGGCATGAAGCAACGCGTCGCCATCGCCCGCGCCCTCGCCAACGAACCGCGCCTCCTCATCATGGACGAGCCCTTCGGCGCCCTGGATTCCCAGACCCGCTGCCGCATGCAGACGCACCTTTTGGAGATCTGGAAAAAAGTGGACATCACCATCCTCTTCATCACCCATGATCTCGACGAGGCCATTTTGCTGTCCGACCGCGTCCTCGTCCTCGGTGTCAACCCCGGCGGCCTGCTGGAATTCATCGAAAACCCGGTCCCCCGTCCCCGTCATCCCAGCCAGATCACCTCTCCGGAATTTCTCGCGCTGAAAGCCAGACTGGACGCCCTCATCCACCCGCCGGCGGATGAAGGAGACGATGATCTTCTTCCCGTTCCCATGGTCAAACTCACAGTTGCCGGTGATGAAGTGGAATAGGAACCTTCAAATTCCTCCACATAGATAACCAATCCCTAACGTTCACCGCCGACGGTTTCACAACAGCACCCTGCCCCATTGCGGGTAATTGGGATGAAGGGTCCGGATAATGACAATACGGGGAATCGGTCCGGATGTTACCCTCTTTTTCAGAAAAAAATCCGTCGCCTGAACCAGAACGCTTCGGCTCTCTTTTTCATTGATTCCTTCTGATTATCAACACTCCGGCTCTGCCGTTCGCCCACTGTCCACAGGACGGGCCTTGGTCTTCCTCCAGCCGCGTGCTCCAGCCTCCACATCCGTCCCGTATAAAAAAAGGCGCCTGCCAGGTGTGGACTTTCCTCACGAGAAACCCCTAACTCGTCAGAATCATTGATCACACCGGCAGGCATACAAGTTCTAAGAGCATCCACAACTTCTGACAAGCGCTTTTTCATTGCTCCACGTAGTTTTTCGTATAATGAACACTTTTGCTTTTTAGCTTTCCAAGCAGGAAGCCAACGCCAGAGTGTCCGCCTGGCATTTTCCCCCTGCCCTATCCTCCCTCCAACACCTTCCTCCCGTGAGACAACGCCTCCACGCCCTCCACCAGCGCCTGACAGAAACCGTCCTCGGCGCGGAAACCCCCTCCTTCCTCCTCATCACCGCCCTCCTGGCCAACGGCCACGTCCTCATCCAGGGCGCCCCCGGCATCGGAAAAACCAGTCTCGCCTCCACCCTCGCCCGCAGCATCGACGCCGCGTTCAGCCGCATCCAGTTCACCCCCGACCTCCTGCCTGCGGATATCACCGGCTATTCCATCTATCATCAGGGCACCGGCCAATTCCAATTCATCCCCGGCCCCGTTTTTTCCAACATCGTCCTCGCCGACGAAATCAACCGCACCAGCCCCCGCATTCAGAGCGCGCTCTTTGAATGCATGAGCGAGCAGCAAGTCACCGTGGACGGCGTCACCCGCCCGCTGAACCCGCCGTTCATGGTCATCGCCACGCAGAATAACCTATTCTCCACCGGCACCTTCCCGCTTCCTGAGCCGCAGCTGGACCGCTTCCTCCTCGGCATCAACATGACCCTGCCGGACCTCGATACCCAGGCCCGCCTCCTCCAACTGCACGCCCAGCGCGGACCGCATTTCCAGGATAACACTCCCATTCTGCACGCCGACGACATCCGCGCGGCCCAGGCGGAAGCCGCCGCCGTCCCGGTCAACGACCGCGTCTGCCGCTACATCACCCTCATCTGCGAAAGTCTCCGCCGCACCGACGGCGGCCGCGGCACGCTCTCCGCCCGCGCCGCCCTCGCCGTCATGCGCGCCGCCCAGGCCGCCGCCTGGCTGGACGAGTCCAAAGCCGTCTACCCGGACCACGTCAAAAAAATCGCCTCCGCCGTCCTCGCCCACCGCCTGATCCTCAAGGACAACCGCCACGGCCAGGTCGCCGACCCCGTTTCCACCGTGGAAAACGTCCTCGCCAACGTGCCGGTGCCGTGAGAAACGGTTGCCGGCATTGAACGCCGCAACGGATGCATGGTTGAATCCACCCCTTCCAAATGGCTCGCCGGAGTCGTCGGTCCCTTGCTATTGCTGATTCCAGCCAGCAACGGACTTCTCACCGGCCAGACTTTTTTTGCATCCATGAATCGTGGAGGAGGAGATTCGCCGCTGTTTTTGACCGGAACGGCCGGGCGACTGCTGGCTCTGACCTACATCAGCTTCGCCGCCACCCTGCATCTGCACTGTTTCCTGGAGGCAAAATATCCCGACGCCGCGTGGCCGGCACGCGCAGGGAACGTCTTCGCCCTTCTATCAGTTTGCGGCCTCGGATGTTCTTTTTTCCGCCTCTTCGACATGCTGGCAATATAACAAAAACCACAGCTTCAAACCGCTCAGGACTTGCCCGGAATGTCCCCCGCTCAAGCGGCCGGGAAGCAATCGATGTTCCTATTTCAAATCCGTGGAAACGACGGGCTGCGGACGGGCCGCGCATCTATCAAAATGCGCCTGCTGACCCTGCTACAATTTGACACTGAGGATCCTGTGGACACGCACAAAACTTGGCAGGTGCCGCTTCAGAATGTCAGGATCCAGCTTCTCCAAAATATCAAAAGAGCGTTTCCCCTTGGTGTAGGCGTTTTTGCAATCTCCGGTGGCCAACTCC
Organism: Verrucomicrobiales bacterium; assembly: GCA_028293305.1. Lineage (GTDB taxonomy): Bacteria > Verrucomicrobiota > Verrucomicrobiia > Verrucomicrobiales > V1-33 > CAIZWU01. The sequence continues at coordinate 3,391 of JAQGPD010000228.1, forward strand.
AGGGCTTGTTGAACGGCGCGCCTTTGAATGTTCTCCAAATTGCCGGTATGAGGCAACGCATTCTCTTTCAGCTTTTCTTTATAGTGGTCCCGAAGGGCTGCCCGATCCGCCACAATCCAGGTTTCCATACAGGTGGACATGAATAGGACTTGGTCATCCTCGGCCCCTTCCGGCCGATCCCATACGGCAACCGTGGTCACGCCGCCCAAATGCCTCCAAGCCGATTCGTGGTCGGACATGGGTTCCTCGCTGTCGATCCACATGCCCACATATTCGGTGTCCATCAATCGCAACCCCCGAATAAAAGCACGATATACATCGTTCCGTCCGCCGCAAGCCACCAGCCGGGGCTTGCGGCCAACAAATCCCATCTTGTCCAACAATTTGTGGAATGCCCGTTCACACCGGATGTTCAACACCTTGGAGTTGGGCCCGGAAGCTCCACCTTCCAAATAAATATAGGCGCTCACCAACGCTTCCCTCCCAGCTGCCCTTTGATCCATAAGTCCCCCAACCGATACTCCTCAAGCCACGCCTCGAGCTCCGTCTGATCCAGCCGCTTCATTTCCGTTTTGCCGTCGTGCTTTTCGCATATCACAACACATTCGGGAGTTTCCGTCATGGCATCCACCAAAATATCGGAGTGGGTGGTCACGATAATTTGAGTCCGTTCCGAGGCCGATCTCAACAGGTCAGCCAACCCGGGCAAAATGTCAGGATGCAATCCCAGTTCGGGCTCCTCGATGCAGATGAGCGGCGGGGGTTCCGGGTCGCAAAGAATCGCCAAAAGGCAAAGATAACGCAATGTTCCATCCGACAGTCTCGAGGCCGGAATAGCAAAATCCCCTTCATGCAGGAAAATCTGAACGGTCCCACCGCTGGCGTTGATCTCAAAATCGGATATTCCATCGTAGAGTTCCTGCATTCCGCCCAAAATGGCCCGTTTGGCCGCAGGAAACCTGGCTTTGATCCGGTTTAGATAGAGACCAAGATTCGAAAAATCCTCCGCCAGCGGTGCGCTGCGCATGTCGGCGGGTTGAGGATTCCTGAATACGGAATTCCGGCCAAAAGTCCACTCGCGGTAGATCCGGACGTTTTCGTAGGCATCTGCCAACCAGGTAATCTCCGGATAGTAAACTGGATCCCGCAAAAGGGATAGCACCGATTGACCGGGTTTGTGAGGAGCCTCCAGCCAATCCTGTTCCCCTTCTCCCGTAAGCCGTGCAACTGTCGGCCCTGAACCTTTGAAATCCGTCCAATAAAAACCTGGTCCCATTCCGCCGGCTTCACTGTTGGTATGAATTTTTTCTTCAACCAGATCAAACCTCTGCGCCCGCTCCTGAAACGAAACTTCATGAATCAACGGCCAAGAACCCGGGCCACCCGATGGGAATTGCGCCGTCAATGAAGCAGGGCAGGACGGGTCTCCTTTCCAAATCCATTCCCCCACTCCACCTCCTTTCCTTGTCGCTTCCTGCCAATCCTTCGGCGCCGCACGAAGCAGGCTTATTGCTTCAATGAGATTGGACTTTCCACTGCCATTCGGCCCCACCAGCAGATTCAGCGACCGCAATTCAACCGGCTTGGTTTCAGGACCAAAGGAAAGAAAATTTCCCGGAGCCAGCGAGCTGATTAATATTGGAGAGACCTTGTTAAGCATACCGGGTTGGAATTCCGGCATACGTGCAAAACGGGACCACGTCGAGAGCAAGTGTCGACCACCCTATTAAGACTGGAAAGGCTCGCTCCCCGGCAACACGCCTTCCACCAAGGCTTGCGCATTCCGCGCAAATGTGGAAACTGCGCGTCCTTATTCCGTCCCCCGGCCCGTTTTCCCAATTTCCGATTTTCAGTCCCTTTTCATCCATGCCCTCCTCCAAAGCCTCCTCCAAAGCCTCCTCCACCGTTGCCGCTTCCACCGCCCCCGGCATCCGGCCTATCAAAAAACTCATGGTGGCCAACCGGTCGGAAATCGCCATCCGCGTGATGCGCGCCGCCACGGAACTCGGCATCCGCACCGTCGCCATTTACGCCAATGAGGACCGCTTTTGCCCACACCGTTTCAAAGCGGACGAGGCCTATCAACTCGACGCCTCCAAGGGCCCCCTCGGAGCCTATCTTGACGTGGAGGGCATCGTCGCCCTGGCCAAGGAAAAAGGCGTGGATGCCATCCATCCAGGCTACGGTTTCCTATCCGAAAACCCGGACTTCGCCTCCGCCTGCGCCCGCGAAGGCATCCTTTTCATCGGTCCGGACGCCAAGGTTCTCGACCGCATGGGCGACAAAACCGCCGCCCGCGCCGTCGCGGAAAAACTGAAAGTCCCCACCCTCCAAGGCACGGAGGAACCCGTCGACGAACGCAAGGAAGCCCTCACTGCCGCCCAAAAAATCGGTTTCCCCCTCATCATCAAAGCCGCTTTCGGAGGCGGCGGCCGCGGCATGCGCGTCGTGCGCGAAGCCAAGGACCTCGACTCCCTCCTGGACGAAGCCCAGACCGAGGCCAAACGCGCCTTCGGCAACGGCGCGGTGTTTTTGGAAAAATTCGTCGGCAAAGCCAAACACATCGAAGTCCAGATCCTCGCCGACAAACACGGCCACGTCCTCCACCTCCACGAGCGCGATTGCTCGGTCCAGCGCCGCCACCAGAAAGTCATCGAGCAGGCTCCCAGCTACGGCATTGATCAAAAAATCATCGACGCCCTCTGCGCCTCCGCCGTGGAGATCGCCAAAGCCGTGGACTACACCCACGCCGGCACCGTGGAATACCTCGTCGATGTGGAAAGCGGCGAGTGGTTCTTCATCGAGATGAACCCCCGCATCCAGGTGGAGCACACCGTCACCGAGGAAGTCACCGGCATTGATATTGTCCGCAGCCAGATCCTCATCGCCCAGGGCTATCAACTCCACGAGGAACCGCTCGGCCTGCCCGCGCAGGACAAAATCGAGAAGAGCGGATTCGCCATTCAATGCCGCATCACCACCGAGGATCCCGCCAACAATTTCACCCCCGACTTCGGCAAGATCCTGACCTACCGCAGCGCCGGCGGTTTCGGCGTCCGCCTTGATGGCGCCCTCGGCACCAACAACGCCGTCATCACCCCCTACTACGACTCCATGCTCGTCAAGGTGACTTGTTATGGCCGCACCTACGAGCAAAGCCTCAACCGCATGGACCGCGCCCTCCGCGAGTTCCGCATCCGCGGCGTGAAGACGAACATTCCCTTCCTGGAAAACGTTATTTCCAATCCCGTCTTCCGCGCCGGCGAGGCCACCACGCGCTTCATCGACACCAATCCGCAGCTCTTCCAATTCGAAAACCGCAAGGACCGCGCCACCAAACTCCTCAGCTACCTCGCGGACGTCACCGTCAACGGCAACCCCAACGCCAAAGGCTGGAAACCCTCCAAACCCTTCACGTCGCCCGCCATTCCAAAGGCCCACGACTTCGCCGTCGCCACCCCGCCCGCCGCCGGCACGAAACAGCTCCTAACCGAACTCGGACCGGAGAAATTCGCCCAGTGGATCACCAAACAGGACCGACTTCTTCTAAC
>JAQGPD010000606.1 GCA_028293305.1 Verrucomicrobiales bacterium
CCCGGTCTTGGTCAGGGGCGCGGATAGCTTTAAAATGGCGTGGTGCGGCACGCCGACGCTGGGGTGGATGGCCCATGAAGTTTTGGGGTCGCCGTCGAGCATGGCGGGCGCGGCATATCCGGCTTGATCAAAGTCCGCCGCGGCCTGGGAGAAGGTGATTTTTTCCGGCGCGGCGCCGGTGGCCCGGAAGACCTGGGCCTCGAATTCGCTCAGGTGCATGTTTCCGTTATCAAGCCGGCCGGGGCCTTTCATGGGCAGGCTGTCATCGGTCAGGAGATCGAGGCGGAGGGCAGTGATGTCCTTGACTTTTCCTGTCAGGGAAATCGTGTAGACCTCCACGTCCGGGCGGGGGCCGCTGGACAAAATCGAGTTGTCAGGAAGCTTTGTGAGGATGGAGCCGAAGGCGCTGGTGTAGATGCCGGGGATGAGTTCGTCCCACGACTCGCGGCCGCCGCCGTCCTTTTCCCAGGCAGTCAGGACGGCTTCGTTTTCCGGTGTCAGGAGCTGTGCCGCCTGGGTGGGTCCGGGGGTGGAGGCAGTTGTCAGGACGGCGGTCCAGCGGGTGCGCGCGGCGGCGGTGGCGGGGTCCTCGTCGTAGCTGAGATTTCCTTTTCCCGTGCCTGCGAAAACGGCTTGGAGGGCGAAATAATCCTCCTGGGTGATGGGGTCGAATTTATGGGCGTGGCAGCGGGCACAGTTGGCGGTGGTGCTGACAAAAGCGCCCATCGTCTGCGTCACCAGGTCATCGCGGTCCACGTATTCAAAAGCAGCGGGAGCGGTGCCCTCGGCGGAGGCGTCGAAGGGGCCGGCTCCCAGGAAACCCAGTGCGGCGGTGAGGTTGGTTTCGGCGGGGAAGAAGGCGTCGGCGGCGAGTTGTTCCTGGATGAACCGCGGCCAGGGCGTGTCGCTGTTGAAGGCCTTGATAACATAATCCCGGAAGCGCCAGGCGTGGGGGCGGTGGACGTCGTGTTCAAAGCCGTGGGTGTCCGCGAAATGGATGGTGTCCAGCCAATGGCGGGCCCAGCGCTCGCCGTGGCGGGGGCTGGCGAGGAGGCGGTCCACGAGTTCGTTATAGGTGGTCTCCGCGGCGGCGGGCGACGCGGCGGATTTTGTCAGGAAATCCTGGAGATCCTCCGGCGATGGAGGCAGTCCGGTGAGGTCGATGAAAAGCCGGCGGACGAGGGATCGGGGATCGGCGGGCGGGGAAGGGGTCAGGTTGGAGGCGGCCAGTCGGGCAGCGACGAAGCGGTCGATGGGATTGGCCGGGAGCGGGCCGGGCGGCGTGGGGGGAGCTGAAGCAGGGCTGGTTAGGGGCTTGAGCGACCACCAATCGGCGGTGGGTTTTGCTTTGGCGATGGCGGCGCGGGGGTCGGGCGCGCCGGATTGGATCCAGGTTTCCAGCGCTGCGATTTCATCGTCGGCCAGTTTTTGTTTGGGAGGCATCCGGTGGTCCTCGTCGGACCAGTGGACCATTTTCAGAAGAAGGCTTTTCTGCGTGTCGCCGGGGATGATGGCGGGGCCGTGGGTGCCGCCTTCCGACCAGCCGGATTTGCTGTCGAGCGTGAGGCCGCCCTTCATTTTTCCGGAAGTGTGGGAGTGGCAGCTTAAGCAGTTTTTTTCGAGAATGGGGACGATTTTTTCCGCGAACAAATCCTGCGCGACGCCGGGTGCGGCGAGCGTTAGGAAGAGAAAACTGAGAGGGGGGAGGGATCGATTCATGCCCGGTGATTCCGGGAATACGGTCCTGCCGCTCCGCTTCTTCAGAATGTTTTCAGGAAGAAGGAGTCAGCGCGTCCGCGGCGGCGGCTTTTTGGCGGAGGATTTCGTCGCGGATTTCCGTTATTGTGAGATCGGGATCGAGCAGATTGTGCCCTGAAATGATAGCCCTTTGGCCGCTGGCGAGCGATATTACCAAAATCTCCTCAAAAAGGCGGGCGGATGTGACGGCCGACCATGGGGCGAACGAGGAGACGCCGGCGCATTCCTCGGTGAGTCCTTTATCGGAAATGGTCAATGAAGTTTCCCGCATCAGCGAATGCTCCGGACTTTTTGGCGCAAAAAGATCGTTATAAAAGCGGTCCCGGAATTTGCACTTTGCCAGGAAACTTCCGGAAATAAGTGCCAGCCAAAGCCCATACAAATCGTAACGGGTGAACAACATGCATAGCACTCCTGAAACGGTGCTGATGATCGGGAGGCCCCAGACGCGGTAATAATAATTTTTCTTCAGCGGTTTGTCGAATGTGAGCCCATCCAGTCGGAGCGTGATGCTTTCAGAGGTATTATAATGGATTTCCATGCAGGAATCGTCAGGGGAATTCGGCGCGGGGAATCAGCTAGGCGGTGGGGGCCGGTGGGGTGTCCGGGCCGCCGGTGCAGGCGGACATGTCAGGTTCCGGGAGGTGGTGGAGGCGGCGGCGGAGGACTTCGGCGCGGAGGATATCGCGTTCCTCGCCGCTGAGTTTTTTCTGGGCGGCCGTTTGGAGGTGGGCGGGTTGGATTTCCACCAGCAGCGTGTCGATGAGGCGGGCTTCCGTGGCGGGGAGCACGCCCATGTCGGCGCCCATGCGGAGCATGGACAGGTGGTTCAGGGCTTCCTTGCTTACGATGATATGGGCAAAGCGCAGGGTGGCGTAGGCGCGGCCGATGTTGTCGCAGATTTTGTGAGGATTGTCCTCGAGAAGTTTGCGGCGGGCGTTGCGCTCGTGGGTGATGATTTGGTGGATCACTTTTTCCAGGCGGGCAATGATGTCGCCTTCACGTTCGCCGAGGGTGTGTTGGTTGGAGACCTGGAAAAGATTGGCCAGGGCTTCCGTGCCTTCGCCATAAAGACCGCGCACGGCGAGTCCGATTTTATTGACGGCCTGGATGACTTGATTGACTTGCTCGCCCAGCACGAGGGCGGGCAGGTGGAGCATGGCGCTGGCGCGCATGCCGGTGCCGAGGTTGGTCGGGCAGGCGGTTAGATAACCAAATCGTTTGTCCCAGGCAAAACGGACCTGTTCCTCGAGTTCCGTGTCCAGCTTGTCCAGTGCGGCATGGGCGGCGGCGAGGTCGAGGCCGGAGCGGATGCTTTGCATGCGGAGGTGGTCCTCCTCATTGATCATGATGGAAAGGGACTGCTCGCGGTTGATGACGGCGGCGCTGCCGGCGGACTTGGCGGCCTGCTCGCGGGAGA
>JAQGPD010000319.1 GCA_028293305.1 Verrucomicrobiales bacterium
ACATCTCCCGCCGCCCTTTACCGGACGCGGAAAAGTTGTCGGACCTAGCAGCCGGGCCGGCGGGATCGACCGGGGCGGCACGGGATGCCGGGACGGAGAAATCCGCGGCAAACGCTCCGGATTCAGGCACGGATCCAAAGAGCGACCCCGGCGCGCCCGGTGCGTCCTCCACGGCGGTGCCCGCGCAGCTTCCCGTGGTGCCGGCGGAAAAACCATTGTTGGAATTCCAGCTCCCGACCCGGAATCTGTCGCTTTTGCAGAATGCTCCGGAGAAGTTTTTCATGTTTGTGGACCGCTACACCCCGGCCGGGCAAATCCAGGTGTGGGAGGGCGGATCGTATGGTTTTGTGAGGAATCCGCGCGAGACAAAAGAGGGAACGGTCTATACAAAATTCCATGAAGGCATCGACATCGCGCCGTTCCAGCGGGATGCGAAGGGTGAGCCGCAGGACGAAGTCCGGGCCATCGCCGGGGGCACCGTGGCCTATGTCACGACCTCCTCGCGGACCAGCAACTATGGGAACTATGTGGTCATACTGCATCAGATAGGAACCACCGGCGTATTCTACAGTTTATATGCGCACTTAAGGTCCATTTCCGTCACGCCCGGCACCGCGATCGCGCGCGGATCGTTGGTTGGCATGATGGGTTATACCGGCGACGGGATCGACCGGCGGCGGGCGCATACCCACTTGGAAATGGGACTGGTGCTTTCCGAGCGATTCGAGGCTTTTTACAACAAGTCCACGGCCTTGGCGAATGGGCATGGAAACTTTCACGGCAGCAACTTGATCGGGATGGATGTCGCCTCGTTTTTCAAAGCGAATCAGGCCAACCCGACGCTCATGCCCGACGCTTTTCTCAAAGCGGAGGACGTCTATTACAAAGTGCTGATTCCCAATAGAGGACATCCTCCGGAAATTGCTCTCCGCTACCCGTGGCTTCTCAAGGCCGGAGCGCCCGGGGCCTCATGGGAAATTTCCTTCACCGGGCCGGGGGTTCCGGTTGCCATAGCGCCCGCGCCATCCGCTGTTTCTTTTGCGACTGTTTCCTGGGTTCGTCACTTCGCCGGCTATCACTCCTGGAACACGCGATCCATGTTGGGCGGCAGCGGAAACACCGCCACGCTCACTGCTGAGGGAAATCGATTTTTGACTCTCGTTTCCGGTGATTTTTGAAACACGGCTGGAGGCGCCGCGTGGGCTTGTCAGCGACTTGTGGTTGATACTGAGTGACTGACAGATTTATTCCGTATTGTTAAAGAAATGACTGGACATTTCGTTTCTGATAATTATAGTATGTCCGATTAATCAAACCCTGGATTTCGCAATATCCCTTCGTTTCCCCCATTCCATCAGAACCATCCCCGTGAAAAAAATTCTTGTAGTGGAAGACCATAAAGACAGTTGCCTGTGGATCGCGGCTGTTCTGCGTCAATGCGGCTTTGATTCCCTGGAAGCGGGGGACGGGGCCGTGGCGGTGCGGATGGCGCATAGCGAGAAGCCGAACCTGATCCTGCTGGATCTTCACCTGCCGGCGGGTGGCGGGGAATTTGTCATGGAGAGCCTGGCGGGCCATCCGGAGACCGCTTCGATACCAATCGTTATCATGACGGGGGATCCGGATGTGGATCGGGTTCAGATGAAGTCCATGGGCGCGGTGGAGGTCTTCTGCAAGCCGATGGATGTGCATGCCTTTTTAAACACCATCCGCCGGGCCTTGGAGCCACGCGCGGCGACCCCGGAACCTGCGGCCACGGACGCTTCCGGAACCATGGGTGAGCGATCGGTCGGGGATGAGCGGTCCGGACCAGGCGTTGCCTCGTCCACGGATCTGTTGCCCGCCTGAGCAGCGGTTTTCCAGTTTTCCAGTTGCCGACTTTGCCCAGAGATATTCAGGATTGGGTCTTCGACAGCTGACAGGAGCAGGGATTGGAGCATTTTAAATAATGACCTAGCCAGCGTCCGGCCCCGGAGGGGTTAAATCATTATAGCCATAGTCACCCGTTAAATTTCAGCTCCGGACAAGCGGCATCCGGCTTCATCGGGAAAGAATATGCCGCTCCTCCGGAGCTCGATCATTCTTCGAATGTCGGTGGCTATAAAGGTTCCGTCCCTGCGGGCCTGATGTTGCACAGTCCTGGCGGCTGCGGCATTATTTTAACTGTTCCAGCGCCTGGTTTTGCCACGTGGGCCGGCTTTTGCCAAGTGGGATAGTTAGGGTGGGATCCGGTCTTTGAGCTTTGATGCCTTTTGCAGACATGGAAAGGTTTTCAGTCCACCGCATGGCGACTGAAGTGCCAATGATAGGTTTGCGCTGTTGAAGCAGGCCTTCGGAAATATTGAGTCGGCATGTTCCAGGGTTGGGCATCGCACGGCGTTCTGTTGGTTTCACGGCTGGGGGTTTGCTGACACAGGAATGGTTTGCCGGCTTGGTCAAGAATTGCCGTCGACCGGAAAAAGCGGGAGCGTGTTTACTGCGGCGGGGCTTGCGGTTTGCCGTGCTCAGTCGGTAGGTTTGCCAACAATTTCCAGTGGATTTTGTCAGACTTGCAGCTTGTCTTCATTCAACCCGCCGACGGCATTTTACCGACCATTACCCTGCTTGCGTGAGGGAAAGCCGGCCCTTGCCCTGCTGTTGGATTTTTTTCATTTTCATTCATCCCCCAACCCACAAAATGTCCGAAGATCTGGCGCCGGATTTAGGCTCGAGGAACATCCCCACCGGGCTGACCCCGTCGGCGGGACCCGGGCAGGTGCCGCAACCGACGGAGGATTTGTCAGGGAAGGGCTTTCCTCCGACTTCCGGCGCCCTGACAGGACCGGTGTCAGCCCAGCCTGCCGGTGGGGCGGCGGATGAGGGGGATCCTGACAGGCTGAAGGCGGCGGAACGCCCGGGCCTGATTCCGGTTTGCCCGCGTTGCCACGTGAATCTGCTGCCGGCGAAACACGCCACGGGCATCGCGTGGAGGTGCTCCAAATGTGAAGGCCAATCGCTGAACTTCAGTCAGTTCCGGCGCATGATCCCGAATCTGAACGCGAACGAAATCTGGCTGACCGCGATGGAGCAGCCGGTGGCCCCGCGGCGGCGGTCCTTCTGTCCGGAATGCCGGAGGGATATGGCGGCGGTTTTGATTCCCTGGGAGGGAAGGGAGATCGAGTTGGATGTGTGCCGGACTTGTCAGCGGCTATGGATGGAGAATCAGGAAAATTTGCGTTATAAACTGGAAAGCACCCAGGAATCGCCAGGTCCGAAACCGCCGGTGATCCGGATGAAGGGCAGGGGCTTGGACCGGATGCTGGCGGAACAATTGCGCCGGATCCGGTCGGATGCGGATGGGCCCAGACGATTCGATGCCAACCGTTGGTTGTGGGTGCCCATCGCGTTGTGGGTGCTGTTTGAACTGCTCAGGATGTGGAACCGGAAGCCTTGAGGTTTTTTCGTAACAAACCTGCCTGGGCGAAGGCGGGCGGCTGTGTGCGGCCAGGCGAGGGTGGCCGGGGTGGGGCGGTGTGGGGCGGGGCGGTGTGGGTTCTTTTTACAGTAAAACCAAAAACCGGCCACAGGAGCAAAGCCCCCGCGGCCGGTCTGGATTTCAAATTTAAGATTTGGAATTTGAGATTTCAGGTTCGGATTTCAGACTCCGGATTTCCTGACTTCAGGTCCGCACTTACAAGTTTCCGGATTTCCAAATTTCTTAATTTCCTGATTTCCAAATTTCCCTCAAGCCAACACGTCGCGGTGGAAGGCTTTCCAGTCGTCGAGGTTGTTGAGATTCACGGCGTCCTTGATGGCACCGGAGTCCTCGATGTTGCTTTCGGCCAGGATGGCTTTGCGGGTGGCGTCATCGTGGATGTAGCCGGCGATGGCGGCGTTCAGTTTGCGCACGGCTTCGGCATCGAGGGAGCCGCCTTTTTTGCTGAGGACGTAGGCTTCGGTTTCTGGATAGGTGGGCTTTTTGTCCTTGATGAAACCGAGGAATTCCTCGCGGTCGAGACCGAGGCCTTCGAGCACCATATTGTCATAGCCCTTGCCGCAGCCCGGGTAGTCGTCATGCAGGCGGCCCACGGCGGCGAGGGAGGCTTTTTGCCAGAGTCGGGGCAGGTGGAGCACGCCGAGCGGACCGGCGACGCCGGAACTTATCATGGGGATGAGTTTCATAAACTGAGGTGGGTGAAGTGGAAGTGGGTGGTTGATAGGTGGGTTTTGCGGGGGGATGCCCGCCCGCGGACGGAGAGGGCACGCGGGAATGTGTCCGGCCTTGCGGGGTGTGCAAGCTGGGACGGCACCCATTTCGCGGGAAAAATGCCGCTGGAAATGCGCGGAAAGGTGGCGCTGGTTTTGCTTGCTTCCCGGGCGGCCGGGGACATGAGTCCGCCCGATCCTGTTATGCCAGAAAAAGTCGATATCCCACGCAAGACCGTTTACCGGCTCTCGATCTACCAGCGATGCCTGCAGCGTCTGAAGGAAAATGGCATCGAGACCGTGTCCTCCGATGCCCTGTCGCGGGCCGCCGGGGTGAAGTCGCCCCAACTGCGGAAGGACCTGGCGTATTTCGGGAATTTCGGAACCCGCGGCCTGGGCTACAATGTGGAAATGTTGTCAGGCCGGATCAATCAGGTGCTGGGCACCACGCGCCTGCAACCTGTTATTCTCATCGGCGTGGGGAACCTCGGCGCGGCCTTGCTGCACTATGGCGGCTTCAACAAAGAGGGCTTTGAAATCACCGCCGCCTTTGACCAGGATCCGCAGCGCGCCCGCAGCGTGCAGACCACCGTGCCGATCCATGGCATGTCGGAACTGGACGGTTTCATTTCCGCCCAAAGCGTGAAAATGGCCATCCTCGCCGTCCCCGCCGTCGGCGCGCAGCAGGTCGTGAATCAACTCACCGCCGCCGGGATCCAGGCCATTCTGAACTTCGCCCCCGTGGTGCTGGAAGTGCCGGAAGCCGTGGTGGTGAATAATGTGGACCTCGCCGTGGAGCTGGAAAACCTGAGCTATTTTATCCGGTGACCAGCCCCGCCTTTGCGCCGAGAGGCTTGAAACCGGTAAAAAAATAGGTCCAATACGTCCTATAAGTCATATAGGACCTATCTATTATCCCACTCACCCGGCACGCTGCCCGGCCCGTTTTCACCTCCAGGCCCCCGGCGTCCTTTAAGTCCCTTTCGTCCTTTTTGTCCCTTCCACCCAGCCCTCATGAAAGCCCTCACCCTCACCGCCTACAAAGAATTCCAATTCGGCGAAGCCCCCGCGCCCACCTGCGGCCCGGACGAAGTCCTCATCAAAGTCGCCGCCTGCGGCATCTGCGGCAGTGACGTCCACGGCATGGACGGCAGCACCGGCCGCCGCATTCCGCCGATCATCATGGGCCACGAAGCCGCCGGCACCATTCACTCCGCCGGAGCCGAAGCCGGCACCTGGACGCCCGGCCAGCGCGTCACCTTTGACAGCACGCTTTATTGTGGAAAATGCCATTACTGCGCCGATGGCCTGGTCAATCTATGCGAAGACCGCCGCGTGCTGGGCGTCTCCTGCACCGACTACCGACAGCACGGAGCTTTTGCCGAATACGTCGCCGTCCCCGCCCGGGTCGTCATTCCCATTCCTGACAATGTCACCTTCCAGCAGGCGTGTTTTGTCGAGCCCACGGCCGTTGCCCTCCACGCCGTGAACCGCGCCCAGGCTGGCCCCGGGCAGACTGGACTTGTTATCGGAGCCGGCATCATCGGCCTGCTCACTATCCAAGCCCTCAAAGCCGCCGGCTGCACCAAAGTCTACGCCTCCGACCTCAGCGAAGCCCGCCTCGCCCTGGCCAAAGAACTTGGTGCCGACGAAGTTTTCCCCGCCAAAACCACCGCCAGCCTCAAGGACGAAATGCTCGCCCGCACCAACGGTCAGGGCGTTGACATCGCCATGGAAGCCGTCGGCATCACCGCCACCGTCACCGCCGCCATAGAAAGCGTCAGGAAAGGCGGCCACGTCGGCCTCATCGGCAACCTCGCGCAGAAAATCGAGTTCCCCCTGCAACTCGTCGTCACCCGCGAAATCACCCTCTTCGGCTCCTGCGCCTCCGCCGGCGAATACCCCCAGGCCCTCCAGGAAATCGCCGCCGGCCGCATCCGTGTGGAACCCCTAACCAGCGCCATCCGCCCCCTCTCCGAAGGAGCCAACTGGTTCCAACGCCTCTACGACGCCAAGGAGGATCTGATCAAAGTCATCCTTCAGCCGTGATTCTGGATTCCATGGAAACGCATCCAATCCGACTCCATCCGGAATTGATGGGCCGCATACTTTACGACCCAACCGAACCTGCCACCGAAGAGGAATGGCCTTCCTCCTGCCGTTGTGGTCATGATTCAACCGACCTGACGGATTGGACGGATATTCTGCCAAGCCGGGAAGTCGAACAGGAGGTTCTAACCATTCTTGATGCCTCAGAGTAAGAAGCCCCGCAATTTGCCATCAACATGCAGATCGATAAGCC
>JAQGPD010000334.1 GCA_028293305.1 Verrucomicrobiales bacterium
CCTGCATGTGCGGAACCGTCCGAGTTATACGCAATACCGTTCCAAAAATCCCGTGGGTTTTATATAAAATCACGCAATGACACCGCCCGCGTCCGGGTTGAAGTGCTAGCGGACTTTGCGTTTTCCCGGAGCCGGCTTCACCCGGTCGGCCGGGGTGAACCCAGCCACGCCCGCCAGCCGCCGGTGTGGGTGATATCCAAAGCTCCCTCCGCCGCGAAACCCTCGCAGATGAATCCGCAGACACTGGAGCCGTCCTCCAGCTGCACCGTTCCCAAGCCGAGGGGGGAAGGAATGCCCGCCAGGAAACTGCCCACCGAAGGAAGCGGCAGGGCCCAGATTTCGACTTTGATCGCGGCGCCGTCCACTTCCGTTTTGCGGATCAAGCCGGGCCGATGCGGCGGACCGCCTGGCAATTTCACCATTTGATAGTGCGGTGCTGTTTTGGTGGCCCTAACGAGCCATCCGCCGCGGGAGGTGAGTTGGTGATTCAAAGGCAGGCCGTCCAAATGCGCACCGCAGACCGCGATTTCCAAAACGGGAACCGGTGGGTGAATGGAGGGCGTGTGGGAATGGATTGAAGAAGAGGGTGCCGATGCGTCCGGCGGGGAAGGAGCGGGCCAACGCGCGGCAAATTCCAACAAATGCCAATCCGTGAAAGCCGGGGCAAAAACCGTCACGCCCCACGGCATTCCCTGCGGCAAAAAACCGGCCGGAATGGCGAGGGCTGCCAGGTCCAGCAGGTTCATGAAATTGGTGTAGTGCCCGAGGTTTGAGTTCAGCCGGATGGGATCCGCCAGAACCTCCTCCACGGTGTAGGGCGTGCCGGCCGTCGGTGTCAGGATGGCATCGACATCGGTCCATGCGCGGGCGGCCCGGAGTTTGTTATCGGCGAGACGGTAGAAGGCGGAAAAAGTGTCCGTCGCCGTGCGCGCCACCCCGCCTTCGATGATCCTGCGGGTGACTGGAAGCAGGGCGTCGGGGTTGCTTTTCAAGAGCGGTTCGGCTGTCAGGGTGCGTTCGGATACCCAGGGTCCTTCGTAGAGCAGGCGCGCGGTTTCCAGGAAAGGTGTCAGGTCGATGGGGACGATTTCGGCGCCGAGGGAGCGCGCGGTTTCAACGGCGGCGGCAAACAAATCCGCCGCCGCCGTGTTGCCGAAAAATTCCAGTTGGTCCTCGCGCGGGACGCCCAGGCGCATGCCCTTGGACCAGGACCTGGCGGGTTGCGGGGGCAACGGGCGGGAGTAGGGATCGGCCGCATCCAGAGCCGCCGCCACATTCAGGATGGTTGCGGCATCGGCGGCATTGTTGGCGAAAATGCTGACACAATCCAAAGTCCGGCACGCGGGCACCACGCCGCTGGTGCTGAGCAAACCGCAGGTGGGTTTCACGCCGAAAAGGTGATTGAAGGAAGCCGGCACACGACCCGAGCCGGCGGTGTCCGTGCCCAGGGCGAAGGCCGCGAAACCACGCGCCACGGCCACGGCGGAGCCGGAACTGGAGCCGCCGGGAATGTAGTCAGGATGCCACGGGTTTTTCGGAATGCCGTAGGGCGAACGCACGCCGACCAGACCGGTGGCGAGTTGATCCAGATTCGTTTTTCCTAACGGGATGGCCCCCGCGTCGATGAGCCGCTGGACGACGGTGGCGCTTACGGATGGGGTGCGGGTGAAGTCCGGGCAGGCTGCGGTGGTGGGGATGCCGGCGAGGTCGATGTTGTCCTTGATGGCGAATGGCACGCCATAAAGCGGCAGCGAATCCGGATCCTTCCCATCGAGGGCCGCCAACCAGGGTTCGACCTCCGCATCGGTCAGGAGGTGAATGAAAATGGCCTGGTCGGCATCTTCATGGAGCGCGCGAAGCAGGTCCAGGACGACGGTGCGGGGGGCCTTTTCCCCGGACCGGTAGGAGGCGAGTAATTCGGATAGGATCATTGGGTCAGGGGGCGTCGGGGAGAACGGCGATGAGGGGCTGGCCGGGTTTCACCGGAGTGTCAGGACGGCATAACAGGGCGGTGACTTTTCCTGTCAGGGTGGAAGCGATGGTGATCTCCATTTTCATGCTCTCAATGATCACCACCGGCTGCCCTTCGCTGATGGAATCGCCGGGCGAGACGAGCACTTTCCATACATTGCCGGCGATATGATTGTAAACCACGGTGCTGCCTTCCGGGACCGGGTCGGCGGCCTCGGCGGGCGGGGCTTCCGGGGCTTCGAAAGTCAACTGGCCATTGGCCTGCCAGCGGGCGCGCTCCGCTTCGAAGGCGGTCTGCTGACGGGTTTTGAATTCGGCTATGGAATCGCCATTTTCGCTCAGGAATTTCCGATAGGCCGCCAGGCTGAAGGTGGTCTCCTCGATGCGGAGTTTGAAGTTTCCGGTGATGAGATCGCGCCGCAGAACCGCCAGCTCGTCCTCGCTCACCGGATAGAATCGGATCTGGTCGAAAAAGCGCAGCAGCCACGGCGTCCCTTCCGGAAAATCCTCCGTCACGCGGAAGCGGTTCCACATGGGCACGGTGCGTCCCACAAATTGATAGCCGCCCGGGCCCTCCATTCCGTAAACGCACAAATAAGCCCCTCCGATTCCGACCGCATTTTCCGGCGTCCAGGTGCGGGCGGGATTGTATTTGGTGGTCACCAGGCGATGGCGCGGATCGATCGGCGTGGCCACGGGCGCGCCGAGATAGACATCGCCCAGGCCCATGACGAGGTAGCTGGCTTCGAAGAGGATTTTGTGAACATCATCAACACTATCAAGTCCATTGATGCGCCGGATGAATTCGATATTGCTGGGACACCATGGCGCGTCGCGGCGGACGGACTGGTATTTTTCAATGGCCAGCCGGGTGGAGGAATCATCCCAGGAGAGCGGCAGATGGACGATGCTGGCGGGCACTTCCATGGACGCGATATCCGTCAGGGCGTCCTCGGCATCGCGCAACAGGGCGAGCACGGAGGCGCAGGAAATGAGGCGCGGATCGAAGCGGATTTGCAGGGACCGGATGCCGGGCGTGAGTTCCAGCATGCCGTCGCGGCGGTGGGTTTCCAGCCACGTCATCAGCGCATGGACACGGAAGCGCAGGTCGATATCCAGCACCATGGGCCCATATTCCACCAGGACCGCGCGGTCGCCGCTCTGCCGGTAAACGACCGCCGGCCGATCACCCTGGGCGGGGGCGGAACCCAGCAAAGGTGATAGGGGGCCAACGGGTTTCCTGACAGAAAATGGGGGCATGGCTCCCAGCGTGCGGATGGCCAGGCCCTGCTGTTTTTCCAGGGCGGTGGCGTCCGAGGCGCTGACACATTGAAACCGGACGCGGTCGCCGGGTTTCAGCTGCCCCATGATCCAAAGGTCGGCGGAAATGATAGTGGCGGGACACACAAAACCACCGAGCGAAGGCCCGTCCGGTCCGAGGATGACCGGCATGTCTCCGGTGAAATCCACCGCGCCGATGCTGTAGGCATTGTCGTGGAGATTGCTGGGATGCAGGCCGGCTTCCCCGCCATCGCGACGCGCCCAGCGCGGCTTGGGGCCGATGAGCCTGACGCCGGTTCGGGCGGAGTTGTAGTGCACCTCCCAGGCGGTTTCAAAAAATTCGGTGATGTCCCCGTCGGTGAAAAAGTCCGGCGCGCCGTGCGGTCCATAGAGCACGCGGCAGGTCCACTCATGGCTGAGCTCCGGCCAGGCGGAGGGGGTCAGGAAATCGGTTTCGGAGGAGTCGTCGGATTTTGTCAGGTGGATGACATCCCCTGGCAAAAGCCGGCGACCTCCGTGCCCGCCGAACTTTCCGAGCGCAAAGGTGGTTTTGCTGCCAAGGTAGGCCGGCACATCCAATCCACCCGAAAATAAAATCGCGGCCCTCTGGCCCGGACCGTCGATGGATTTAGTGCGCAGCGTCTGGCCGGCTTTGACGGAAATCACGCTGTATCGCGGCACGGTGGCGCCATCCAGTGTGGCTTGGAGATTCGCGCCGGTCAGACAGATGCGGGTGGGGCAATTAAAACGCAGCGTGGGTCCGGCGGCGGTGATTTCCAGGCCGGTCTCTCCCTCCGCATTGCCCAGCAGGCGGTTGCCGAGGCGGAAATTGAAGGGATCCATGGGACCCGAGGGCGGCACGCCGACATGCCAATAACCAATGCGGCCGGGCTCATCCACGACGAGCGTTTCCAGTCCTCCGTCCAGCACGTCGAAGGTTTGCGGTTGCCAGGAAAAAGTGGATAGGAAGCGGGTCGTTACCGTGCCGGCGCCGAAGGCTTCGCCGCACAGGATTTCGCGGAGGTAGGCCAGATTGGTTTCGATGCCGTGCACGCGGCAACGTGTCAGGCCGCCGATCAGTTTTGTCAGGGCGGACGCGCGGTCCGGTCCGGTGGCGATGAGTTTGGCCAGCATCGGATCGTAGTA
The DNA here is from genome assembly GCA_028293305.1 of Verrucomicrobiales bacterium. Classification (GTDB taxonomy): domain Bacteria; phylum Verrucomicrobiota; class Verrucomicrobiia; order Verrucomicrobiales; family V1-33; genus CAIZWU01. Next base: position 4,399 of record JAQGPD010000334.1, read on the forward strand.
AGCGGTGACTTCCGTCCCGCGCTCGATCCACGATTCCACCCGGAGGCCGGGGCCGAATTCCACCCCGGTCAGAAGTCCCGTGGATGGCTGGAAATCCTTGTTGGGATCCTCCGCATAGAGCCGCACCTGGATCGAATGGCCGTGTCCGGAAACCTTGTCAGGAAGGGTGAATTCCCCTGCGGCCTGCAGGATCATCCACTCCACCAGATCTATGTTATGAATCTCCTCCGTGACGCCGTGCTCGACCTGCAGGCGCGTGTTCACCTCCAGGAAAAAAAAGTCCTGCCGGTCGTCGTCATAAAGAAACTCCACCGTCCCCGCGGATTCGTAGGAAGCGCTTTCGCCAAGGCGCCGCGCGCAGTCCAGGAGGGCGGCGCGGACCTCGTCGGGGAGGCGCGGTGCGGGGGTTTCCTCGATGACTTTTTGGTTTCGCCGCTGGGTCGAGCAATCGCGTTCCGTCAGGGCCAGGACCCGGCCTTTGCCATCGCCGAAAATCTGGACTTCGATGTGGCGCGCGCGGGAGACGGCGCGTTCCAGAAAGACGCCGCCATTCCCGAAATTGGCGCTGCCCATGCGGCTCACCGCGGCGAAGGCACCGGCGAGGGCTTCCGCATCCTGACAAAGGGACATCCCGATGCCGCCGCCGCCGGCCGTGCTTTTCAGCATGATGGGATAACCCACGGTTTCCGCCGCCGCCAGGGCGTCCCCGACTGTGGCCAGCAATGGACTGCCGCTCAGCATCGGAACGCCCGCCAGCTCCGCGAGGCGGCGGGCTTCGTGCTTCAGTCCGAACATCGTCATGTGCTCGGGGCGCGGGCCGATGAAGGCGATGCCGGCATCCGCGCAGGCTTGGGCGAAGCCTGCATTCTCACTTAAAAAACCGTATCCGGGATGGATGGCCTGGGCTCCGGATGACTTCGCCGCCGCGAGGATTTTTTCCGCATCCAGATAGCTTCGGGCGGCCACGGAGTCGCCCAACGCGATCGAATCGTCCGCCATCCTGACATGAAGCGAGTCCGCGTCCGCCTCCGAATAAACCGCCACCGAACGGATGCCAAGTTTTCGCAGGGTGCGAATGATGCGGCAGGCGATGGCGCCGCGGTTGGCGATGAGAACAGTGTTGAACATGGGTCGGGGGGAGGAAAATTCGTGACTCTGATAACGGTTATTCCCAAATGAGAATGCCGGCCGGCGTGGGGTTGTAGCCGTTGCAGGGGTTGTTCAGTTGGGGGCAGTTGGAGATGAGACAAAAGACATCGCGCTGCGCGGTGAGTTCCACGTAGCGGCCTGGTCCGGAAATGCCGTCGGCAAATTCCAATCCGCCTTCCGGCGTGACCGGGACATTCATGAAAAAGTTGATATTGGGCACGAGGTCGCGGATGCCCATGGGCACAGGCGCGCGGCTAAGGCCCAGCAGGAAACTGTCCCGGCAGTTGTGCATGTATTTTTTGTCCAGGCTGTAGCGGACCGTGTTGCTTTCCGCGCTGCAGCCGCCGCCGAGGCTGTCGTGTCTGCCGCAGGTGTCGGCGGTGATGGTCAGAAGCGGGCGCTGGAGATTGGATAACAAAACGCTTCCGGTGGTCAGGTAGATGTTATTCTGCCCGCGGATGGTTTCGTCCGCGCTGTAACGTTCCGTGGGATCGTCGGCATTGTAGAACAGTGTGTCCACGGCCTGGTTCCCCTCCAGATCGGTTATGCGGATGGTGCTGCCCTTGGAGATGCGGTGGAACCACGGGTCGCCGGCGCGCACGATGGTTTGATAGGACGCCCGCATTGGATCGTTGGAACTGACTGACTGAGTGGTGGTCATGGCGCGGCGAAGAATTGATAGGTTTCGGTGTTGATGAAGCCGCGTTCGTTTTCCGGGCAGGACAGGCGGCAGGGATCGTCCGCGTCCGGTGCGGGCCCGCGGTGGATCGAGAGATCGAGGGGTTGCGGTGCATAGACCGGGTTGGGATCCAGCGGATGCTGACAAGTATTCAGAATCACCAGCACATTCATTTCCATGCGGAGCGTCACGCTGCCGCCGGGTTTGGAATGACCGGGATGATAGTGCAGGGAGCCGTCCGGGTTG